>NZ_JAKGTG010000055.1:0-12117 GCF_022324845.1 Clostridium sp. YIM B02506 | reverse complement strand
ATAAAAAAAAGCAGGGCATGTATTTCTACATACTCTACTCTTTGAGTGTATCATCTTAACTTAATGACATTGATTATATTGAGTATTCTCTTTTTTTATGAAATTGATTAAGCAAAAATTCTATGCAAAACCAATACATTGCAAATAAATATTTAGTTAAATAAATAAAAATATTTACTAAATCAAATATGAATGCTATAATTGGAAATATAATAGATAAGCTAAATAAGTAAAGCATTTAAAAGATTCTATTTTGAAACTAAATATTTAGGAGGATTGAGAATGGATCAAACAGTAAAAGATCTAAAAATTAAAGCTAATCAAGTAAGAAGAGGAGTCCTAGATGTGGTTTATGCTTCTAAAGCAGGACATGTTGGAGGCTCAATGTCAAGTATTGATATTCTAACTACACTTTACTACAATATACTAAATATTAGTCCTAAAAAATTTAGTGATTCTAATAGAGATAGATTTGTTTTGAGTAAAGGACATATTGCAGAATCTCTATATTATATTTTGGCTGACAAAGGTTTCTTTGATAAAGAAAAGCTAAAAACTTATAGTCAATATGGATCAACATTAATAGGTCATCCAAACAATAAAAATAATGGAGTTGAAGTAAACACTGGATCTTTAGGTCACGGATTGCCTATATCTGTCGGCATGGCTTTAGCTGGAAAACGTGATAATAAAAGCTATCGAGTTTTTACATTAATGGGAGATGGCGAACAAGCAGAAGGCTCTGTATGGGAAGGTGCCATGGCAGCTGCTAATTATAAACTAGACAACTTAGTTGGAATAGTAGATAGAAATGGACTTCAAATATCTGGCACAACAGAAGAAGTAATGGCTTTAGATAATCTAAAAGATAAATGGACAAGTTTTGGGTGGGAAGTTGTAGAGGTAGATGGAAACAATATAGAAGAATTATTAAAGGCTTTTAATAACATACCTTTAAAGAAAGACAAGCCAACAATGGTTATAGCTAATACTGTTAAAGGAAAAGGAATTTCTTTTATGGAAAACGTAACAAAGTGGCATCATGGAGTATTGTCTGAAGAACAGTATAATCAAGCTATTAAGGAATTAGAAGGAGGAGCTATAAATGAATAAGATTTCTAATCGTCAAGTGATATGTGATACATTGATTGAACTTGCAGAAGAAGATAAAGATATTATGGTTTTAACATGTGACTCTAGAGGTTCAGCATCTATGGGAGGTTTTGCAGAAAAATATCCAGATCAATTTGTTGAAGTGGGTATTGCAGAACAAGACTCTGTTGGAATCGCAGCAGGACTTGCAACATGTAATAAAAAACCTTATATAGCTTCACCAGCATGTTTTTTATCAATGAGAAGCGTAGAGCAGATAAAGGTTGATGTAGCATATTCAAAAACAAATGTAAAGTTAATTGGAATTAGTGGAGGAGTAAGCTATGGAGCTTTAGGTATGACCCATCATTCTCTTCAAGATATTGCAGTTATGAGAGCTATTCCAGACATTGCAGTATTACTCCCAGCGGATAGGTTTGAAACCAAAAAGATGATTGAGGCATTACATGAATATAATAAACCAGCCTATATTCGTATAGGAAGAAATCCAGTAGAAGATATATATGAAAATGATAATTTTGAATTTGAAATTGGCAAAGCTAATTTACTTAATGAAGGAAATGATATCACAATAATTGCTACAGGTGAAACAGTAAAATCAGCATTAGATGCTAGTAAAGAATTGAGTGAAAAAGGCATAAGCTGCAGAGTTCTAAACATGCACACAATAAAACCTTTAGATATAGATGCAATAGTAAAAGCAGCAAATGAAACTAAAGGGATAATAACTATAGAGGAACATAGCGTTTATGGAGGTCTTGGAGCTGCAGTATCAGAAGTGGTTTGTCAGAACTCACCAGCAAAGATGAAAATTATTGCAATTGCAGACGAGGCACCAATAGCAGGAAACTCAAAAGAAGTATTTAATTATTATGGATTAACTTCTGAAAACTTAATAAAAGTTGCAGAAGAAATTCTTAGATAAATGATAAGGAAAATGATATGGGAAAAAAGTTTATATTAACGATAGATCAAAGTACTTCAGCGACTAAAGCATTAATTATAGATTCTACAGGCAATGTAAAATATAAGACGTCCATAAAACATGAACAAATATATCCAGCACAAGGATGGGTTGAACATAACCCCATTGAAATATATGAGAATGTAAAAACTTCAATAAAGGAACTTATCGTAACAAATCAAATAAAAGAAAGTGATTTGTTAGGTTTATCTATTACTAACCAAAGAGAAACTGTGGTTGTTTGGGATAAAGAGAGCGGAAATCCTGTATATAATGCTATTGTATGGCAATGTAGAAGAACCAGTGAAATATGTAATGACCTTAGTAAATATGAGGATTTAGTTACTGATAAAACCGGGCTTAGGTTAGACCCTTATTTCTCTGGAACAAAAATCAAATGGATACTTGACAATGTTAATGGCGCAAGAGAAAAAGCAGAAAAGGGAGAACTACTTCTTGGAACAATTGATAGTTGGCTTATTTGGAAATTGACCAAAGGAAAACATCATGTAACCGATTATACTAATGCTAGTAGAACTCTTCTTTTAAATATAAAGACATTAAAATGGGATAAAGAGCTTTTGGATTTATTTAATATTCCTAAGACTATGCTACCTGAGATTTATCCTTCTGACGAAATATTTGGAGAAACAAACTTAGAAGGTTTTTTTGAAAGTAATTTAAAAATTTGTGGAGTAATAGGTGATTCTCAAGGAGCTTTATTTGGACAACGTTGTTTTGAAAGTGGAATGGCTAAATCAACCTTCGGCACTGGAAATTCAATAATGGTCAACGTAGGAGAAAAATATATTCCATCTAAAAATGGAATAGTAACAACTATAGCTTATGTTAATAAAAAAGGTGTTAACTACGGAATTGAAGGTATCATAAACTCAAGTGGAGACACAATAAACTGGATTCGTGATGACCTTGAATTATTTCAAAACTTCGAAGAATTTAATAAAGCTGTTATTGAAACAGAAGATAATGAAGGGGTTTATTTAGTACCTGCTTTCTTTGGACTTGGAATTCCCCATTGGAATCCAAAAGCAAAAGCTTCTATAGTAGGAATATCAAGAAATATAAATAAAAAGCATATTATGAGAGCTGCTTTAGAAAGTATTGCCTATCAAGTAAAAGATGCTTTAGAGGTTATAGAAAAAGAGGCGGATATTAAAGTGAAAAAACTAAATATAGATGGTGGTGTAAGTGCTAATAAAACTTACAATCAATTTTTAGCAGACTTATTAGATTGTAGTATAGAAAAAAAACTTAATGAAGAACTATCTCCAATAGGGGCTGCTTTATTAGGTGGACTTGGGTTAGGTATGTGGACTAGTATTGATGAAATAAGCAAACTTTCCTACGATTCAGAAGTTTATCAAAGTAAAATGTGCTCTGATATACGAGACAGATTATATAGTGAATGGCAAAATGCAGTTGAAAGCGTTTTATATATGTCAGGTTTAAGTAAAAAATAATTTATTAGGAGGAGTAAAAATGAAGGAGTTTAAAATTAAACTAGGTGTAGCATCAACCAGAAGATCAATATTTAGTAAAGATGATGCTATAAAGTACAAGGATTTAACCTGCAAAAAGTTAGAGGAACTAGGTGTAGAATTTGTAAACATAGATGATATTAACGAAGAAGGTTTACTATTCTCTGAAAAACATGTTGAAATGGTAGTAGAAAAATTTAATAAAGAAAAAGTTGATGGGTTATTTTTTCCACATTGTAACTTTGGATCAGAAGATTTAGTTGCAAAGGTTGCTTCTAAGATGAAGTTACCTGTATTATTATGGGGCCCTAGAGATGACTCTCCTTTAGCAGATGGAACAAGGCTTAGAGATACTCAATGTGGGCTATTTGCAACAGGTAAAATATTAAGGCGTTTTAAAGTTCCATTTACTTATATACCTAATTCTAGCTTAGAAGATGTTGCCTTTGAAAGAGGATTAAAAAACTTTATTGCGGCTACTAATGTGGTTAAAGAACTTGGTAGCCTAAGAATACTTCAAATCTCTACACGCCCATCTTCTTTTTGGACTATGATGTGTAATGAAGGAGAATTATTAGAAAAGTTTGGAGTTCAAATTTACCCACTTTCTATGACTGACTTTGTAAATAAAGTAAAAAAGGTTAAGTTAGAGGAAAAAGAAAAAGTACAAGCAACTATTGAGTATATGAAAGAAGTATTAGAAATTACAGTTTCAGAAGAAATTGTTGAAAATGTTGCAGCTTTAAAAGTTGCATACAGTGAACTAACTACTGAATTTGGTTGTAGTGCAGTTGCAATACAGTGTTGGACCGCTCTTCAAGATGAATTAAAAATAATGCCTTGTATGGCCAACGCTCTATTAACTGATGAAGGAATTCCAGTAGTATGTGAAACAGATATTCATGGAGCAATTACTTCTGTAATAGCACAAGCTGCAACTATGGGAGAAGCGCCTCCTTTTTTTGCTGACTGGACAGTAGCTCATCCAACTAACAAAAATGGTGAGCTTCTTCAACATTGTGGCTGCTTCCCAATATCTTTAACAAAAAAGAATCAAAAAGCTAAGATTGAAATACCATTTGCTCTTGAAAGTGGATGTAGTGGAGCCTCTTTTGCAGAAATTAAAGGTGGCGAGGTATCTCTTTTAAGATTTGATGGAGATAATGGAGAATATTCAATGTTACTTGGAAAAGCTAGAGGGATTGAAGGCCCTTATATTCAAGGAGCATATTTGTGGGTTGAAGTAGATAATTTATCAAAACTTGAGGATAAATTAGTAACTGGTCCATACGTTCATCACTGTACAGGAGTTCATAAGGATGTATTACCTGTAATATATGAAGCTTGCAAGTATATACCTAATTTAACTCCAGACTTTTATGATGATGTAGAAGAAGAAGTAAAAGCCTGGATTCGTGGAGAATAACAACTAGTTTATTTATTGTATTTTTAAAATGATAAATTATGTATAATTATACTAATGCGTAATTTATCATTTTTGCTATATATTATATTAATAAATTGAGGTGAAGTATATGTCACAAATTATTATTGAAAAGAACAGTCGTATATTTAAAAAGGATGGGAAGCACTTTTTTTATTTAGCAGATACTTGTTGGAGTGCATTCACAAATATAACTTTAGACGAATGGGAATATTACTTGAATTTGAGAAAGTATCAAGGTTTTAATGTAATTCAGATAAATATTATGCCACAGTGGGATGCTAGTGGCACGGATTTAGACTTTTATCCATTACCATATAAAAAAGAAAAATATAAAAAGTTCGAGTTTAGTGAATTTAATCAAGCTTATTTTGATAGAGCAAGAACTATGTGTGAAATGGCTAAAACAAAAGGTTTTGACTTAGCTCTTGTTGTTTTATGGTGTAACTATGTACCTGATACATGGGCTAGTAGAATGATTGATGGTAACATTATGCCTTATGAGTTTATAGATAAATATATAAATAAAGTGCACGAAACTTTTTCTGATTTAGAACCAATTTACATGATTAGTGGTGACACTGATTTTGATACAGAAAATACAAAAAAGTATTATCTAAAAGCTTCAAAAGAATTAAGAAAATTAGCTCCGAGCTTACTTCAAACTCTTCATATAAAAGGAAGGCTTGATGTAATTCCTGAAGAGTTTATTGATTTAATTGATTTTTATATGTACCAATCTGGGCACAATGCACAAGATCCAGCTATGCCATATTTACTTGCAGAAAGTTTTTATAAAAAGTACCCAGTTAAACCCATACTCAATTCAGAACCGTGTTATGAACAGATGGGATATAGCAGAAAAATGTATGGAAGATTCTATCAGTATGATGTGAGAAGAGCTGCTTGGATGAGCATACTTTCTGGTGCTTGTTCTGGGGTTACTTATGGAGCACATGGTATTTATAGCTGGCACAAAATAGGTAAGTCTTTTGGCTCTGGTTTAGGTGAAGGATTCGATAGACCTAATCCATGGAATGATGCGTTAAAGTACCCAGGTGCATGGGATTACGGTTATATAAAGTATATTCTAGATTTATATGGAATAGATGAGTTAATTCCAATGAATAAGCTTATAAATAACATACCAGATATTAGAATGGCTTCTACTAAAACAGAAGATAAGATATTGATATATGTGCCTGTCAATACCAATATAAAATTAGATAAAAATCTATTAGATTATGATGTCAAAATAATTGATCTTGCAGATAAAAATGTTTGTACTCCAAATATAGAGGTTTTTGATGAAAAAACTACAATATACATGCATAATTTTGAAAGAGATTGTTTAATAATTTTAAAAAAATAATAAATATAGACACTTTCCTATATATACCTCAGATATTTTAATAAATAATAAGATAAATATTTAGTAAAAATATTTTAATTCAATCAATAATGGGTTATACTATAGTTATGTAATAAAAAAGATCATAATAATCGGGCTAGTAAGAAGGTAGGAGAGTAAAAATGAAAACTATAATGCAAGATATCGCTAAATTAGCTGGCGTATCGCCAGGTACAGTATCAAATGCACTTAATAATAGAAAAGGAGTAGGAAAAGAAACTAAATCTAAAATTATCAAAATAGCAGAAGAATTAGGTTATTTCCGAAACAATAAAAAAAATGAAGAAAAGATAATAAGACTAATTCTTTTTAAGAAACACGGGTATGTGGTTTCTGATACACAATTTTTCTCAGCACTTATAGAGGCTTGTGAAAATGAATGTAGACAAAATGGATGTGAGTTGTTAATATCTCAAGTTATTAGCGGAGAGCATGATACGGAAAATGTCTTTAAGATTATAAACCAAGGTAAGATAGATGGAATGCTTCTTTTAGCTACAGAAATGAATGAAAAAGATTTTGATTACTTTGAGAATATAGATATTCCTATGGTAGTTTTAGATAGCTATTTTAATACTAAAAGCAATGACTATATTTTAATAAACAACTATAGTGGAGCTTATAGAGCAACTAAATATTTTATTGATAACGGGCATAAAAGAATAGGATTATTAGGAAGCTCAGTTAACATTAATAACTTTGAGCATCGTTATAAGGGGTTTCGAAGAGCAATTAAAGATGCAAGATTAGATTTTGATAAAAAGTATGAAATTTTTATTGAGCCAACTTTAGATGGGGCTTATAAGGATATGAGTAAGTTTCTAGAGTTACATTCTCTTAAGGATCTTCCTACAGCATTATTTGCATTTAATGATATAATTGCATTAGGCGCAATGAAGGCTATGCAAGAAAATGGGATAAGTATACCTAAGGATGTGTCTGTAATTGGTTTTGATGATATACCTTTTTCGTCATTAAGCTATCCTAATATGACTACTATAAAGGTTCATACAGAGGAAATGGGAAGTTTGGCTGTAAGAAGGCTTATAGATAAGATAAATTCAGAAGAAAATGAAGTGCCATTAAAGATAGAAATTGATACAAAGCTTGTAGAAAGAAGCAGTGTTGCGAATATAAATAAGTAAAATTTTAGAGAGAAGATAATTAAATTTTAATTAATTTAATTATCTTCTTACTTTTTTAATTTAGAATTATAAATATTTCAACAAATAAATAACTAAAAATTTATCAGAAATAAACAAAAAATTTACTAAATATATATTGAATTTTATTTGAAAACGATATATAATAAATACATAAGTTAGCAAGATTTTAAATGAGTTATAAAATTCTTTTAATAGCAATTAAATGGCTTAAAGTGCAGGAGTTGATAAATATGTTAAAAAATAAATGATTTTAAATATTATACAATAAGTAAATAAAACTTTTAAAAATCGCAATAAATTATTTAGTTTATCATTTAATGAAATCGTATAAGTTAATATATTTATAAGCTATTAAGTTTTTATCAACTTTTTAAGTTTGCTAAATATTTAAATAAAATAGTCAATATATATTATTTTAAACAGGGGGAATTAGTATGAAGTTTAATGGAGAGGCTGTTCTTGAAAAAGTACAACCAGTAGTAAGTAAATTACAGACAAATAAGTATATGCAAGGTATATCTCAAGGATTTATGATGGCTTTGCCAATTGTAATTATGGGGTCATTTGCTTTGATTCTAAAAATTATTCCAATTCAAGCATATAAAGATTTTATAAATTCGTCTGGAATAGGAGCTATACTTTCTGTACCAATGAAATTTACAACAAGCTTTACTGCTGTAATATATTCATTTTGTATAGCTTACAGATTAGCACAACAATTTAAATCAAAAGAAGGAATTATAGGATTACTAGCATTAGTTTCTCTCTTTATTGTAACTCCTTATGATATGAAAACGGGTCAGATAACAACAGAATGGCTTGGATCACAAGGAATATTTACTGCTATGATAGTAGCGATATTAACTACAAAGATTTATGTTTTTATAGAAGAAAAAGGTTGGAGTATTAAAATGCCTGATAGCGTTCCTCCTTTTATAAGTAATACTTTTTCTAGTTTAATTCCAGCTATTATTATATTAACTATATTTACAGGTATTTCAGCAGTGTTTTCACTAACAGCTTTTGGAAGCATTCATAAATTTATTTTTACATTAATTCAAGCACCACTAACAAAATATATTGGTGGAAATTTAATTTCGGCATTAATTATAGCTTTCTTATGTCAGCTTTGTTGGCTATTTGGTATTCATGGATTAGTAGTATTATCTTTAGTAACTCCTATTTGGCAGTCTATGGATGCCGCTCAACTAGCAGCAGCTCAAGCAGGTGAGGCTCTACCAAATATATTAGGATACCAATTTAATGGACATTATGCTTCTAACTCAGTACTGCCGATAGCTATTTTACTTATGATAATATCAAAAAGCAAACAAAATAAAACTCTTGCTAAAATTGCATTTATACCAGCGTGTTTTTCGATTTCAGAACCATTAGTTTTTGGTTTACCAATAATACTAAATCCTATATATGCACTACCATGGATGCTTTTCCCACTTATTTGTGTTATTCTTCCATATACGGCAACTGCTATAGGGTTGATTCCGCCGATGATGGCTATAACTCTACCTTTTGGAACTCCTATGATAGTATCAGGATTTTTACAAGGTAGTTGGAAAATAGCAGCTATGCAAGTAGTTTTAATTTTAATAGGTTGTGTATTATTCTATCCATTTGTAAAGTATGCAGATAGTCAACTATGCAAACAAGAACAAGGTATTGAAAACTAATTATAATTATTAAAATAATTGAATGGGAGTGTTATAAATGATAAAAATAGTACTAATATGTTCAGGTGGAATGTCAACAGGAATGCTAGTAAAAAAGATGAATGAAGCAGCAAATGAAATGAATATAGAATGTGATATTCATGCATATGGAATAAGTGATGCTGAAAGAGTAGTAGCAGATGCTAATATTGCTTTACTTGGACCTCAAATTGGTTTCAACTTGAAGAAAATAGAAACAATGGCACAAGGCATTCCTGTACAAGTTATTGATCATAGAGATTATGGGATGATGAATGGTAAAGTTGTTTTAGAAAAAGCTTTAAAAGCACTAGGAGAATAAATATGAATGATTTAGAAATGATTATGTTTAATATTATTTCCACAGTAGGCTCAGCTAGAAGTATGTATATAAATGCAGTTCAAGAAGCTAAAAAAGGAAATATAAACGATGCAAAAAAAATGATTAAAGATGGAGAAGAAATATTTGCACAAGGACATAAGGCACATTCAGAATTAATTCAAAAAGATTCTGCTGGTGAATTAAAAGAAATAACATTACTATTAATTCATGCTGAAGACCAGTTAATGAGTGCTGAAGGATTAAATATAGTTGCTAACGAATTAATTGATGTATATGAAAGATTAAATTAAAAATTTTTAAGAACTTTAATATATTCAGCTGAAGTAGTAATGCTTTAGCTGAATTTAATTAATCATAATATTAAATATTTTTTGGTAAGGAGAAGTTAATGATTGAAAAAATTAAATTAATACCAGTAACAGAAAATTCTGTTCCATTTGCACAAGCCGCTAAAAAATGTGATTTTGATAAAATAGGATATATCGAGGAAGAATTTTTCATGTGGGGAACATCAAATATTTATGAAAATGGTGAAGATTATGAGCCAATAACAATATATGAAAATGCGCCATATGTTAATAGATTTATAGTACGTCGTCCAATGGATGTATCAAAATTTAGTGGAAATGTTGTAATTGAAATTTTAAACCCCACTGCTTTAATAGATCTAGATCGTATGTGGGTAAATTCATGGAAATACTTTACTAGAAATGGAGATATCTATATAGGTATAACAAGCAAATCTGACGTATTAAATTCATTATACTCTGTAGATAATGAAAGATATTCCGTGCTATCATGGGAAAATCCTATGCCAGAAAGAGCTGAACCTAAAAATTCTATATTTAAATTTTTCCCTCAATATGAGGCAGGACTATTCTGGGATATGCTTACTGACTTTGCAAAAGCTCTACGAACCAAAAGTGAATTAAATCCAATTTCTCAGTATGGTGATTATAAGTTGTATTTAACTGGCTGGTCCCAATCAGCAGGGTATTTAGTTCGTTATGTAAAGTCTTTTGCATACTTAAAAGAAAACTGCTCAGAATTACCTATGTTTGATGGATATTTGGCAGCTGGTGGAGGTGCTAGTCCTGCTCCCCTTAATTCTTATGAACCTATAAAAGTTTCTTCAAAGGGATATTTTTATTCAGAAGGAGCAGGAGTAATGGGAGCTAGGGAGCCATATATAGCTATAAATACAGAAAGTGAAAATGAAGCAGTTAAGTGGAAAGGTGATAGTGACATACCAGGAAAATTATTTAGAGCCTATGAAGTTCCAGGATCTAGTCATGATAATGTAAACAATACATTAAAGTGGCTTGGAGCTGATGAAAATTATATGATGGGAAAAAGGAGATTATATAGTGGCGTTGAAGGAGATCCTAATGATTATCCTTGCGAATTTGTATTTAATGCTGCATTTAGAAACTTATATTGTTGGGTAAGATATGGAGTTCCTGCTCCTCATGCTGAATCCATAAAAATAGGATATGATGGTAAAAATATTACAGATGTTTTTGGAAATGCTATTGGTGGAATTAGAACACCATTTATAGACTTACCTACAGCAAGTTATCATGGATTTAGTACAAAACCAGATGGTAGTGAAAGAGTTTTTGGTTATAAGAAAAACTTCACCAAAGAAAAATTAAAAGCAATTTATTCTGATTTAGAAAACTATAAAACTCTTGCAGAGAAAAGCACTGATTCGGCAATTGCATCGGGTTTTATTATTCCAGAAGAAAGAGAAGAAGTCATCAAATTAGCAGTTGAAAGAGCTAAATCTGCTGGATTGAGTTAATTTTTTTAATGCATATATGTTAACACCAAGTTAAAAAGGACTTTTGATTTTGAATAACCAAAATCAAAAGTCCTTTAGTTTTTAATCCTCAGAAATTATGTTTAGAATCTTTCGGCAGTGAGGGCACATGTATATAACCACAGATGAAAGTACCCCTTTATAATGTCTATGTATAGTAGATAGTTCCTTTTCACAGTGAGGACATATCGGTAGCTCTTCTGCTTCTTCAAATTGTATTTTTCCCATATCAATAACCTCCTATAATTTGTAAGCTTTTATATTAATTATACTTTAATGAGGTTTATAATTGAATACATTTATTATGAAAAATATGGTATAATTACAAAAGATAGTTTGAAGGAGAGTTATCTATGTTTTTTTTAGCTTTATTAATTGGTCTTATATTCACAAGCCTTTTTGTTGTAAATATGGTTTCTATAATAAAAAAGGTTGCTGATAAAAATGAAAAAACAGCATTGAATACATTTATCTGCTGCCTATCTCTTATGTATCTTTGGTGTAGTTTAGTATTCTTAAGCAGTTTATAAAATAATGATTATTCAAATATCCTTAGTTCTGCTAAGGATATTTTTTATTGTCTAGAAAACCTCCGGCTATGCCGGTGGACAAAAAGGCTTTAGCTCTGAGCAGAAAAAAACTCCTATGA
>NZ_JAKGTG010000054.1:0-12466 GCF_022324845.1 Clostridium sp. YIM B02506 | reverse complement strand
GTATACCTCTTTTTAGCAAAAATAAATTCAAAAAAATTATTGACTTTTTATAACTGGTCTAAAGAATAAAAAATCGCCTCTATATAATTTAATATACAGAGACGAGATTACCCCGCGGTTCCACTCTATTTAAGTCAAAATGACTCCACTTATTGAATATTTACATATTCTATCATTATAACGGATGACTCCGGATAGCCATACTTTATCATCTATACATAGAAGATATGTTCAAGCTTCATCTCAAAAGTGCACTTCACATAGACTTTCGTAAAGGAATTCCACCATAATCCTTCTCTCTGAAACTACTTTCTATGCTACTCTACTTTTTCATAGTTTTTATTCCTACTATTCCGATGTACTTTATACTATATTAAATCATAGTTAAATAGATGTCAATATATTTTATTAAAAAATCTAAAGCCGTTGTACTCTATACAACGGCTAACTAATATTATAATTTAAATTTTCCCACAGCATACTGTAGATTACTTGCTATTAAACTAAGTTCCTCTACTCCCTTTGCTACCTCATCCATAGTTGTATTTATTTGTTCAGTAGATGCTGCTACTTCTTCCGACGAAGCTGCTGTCCCTTCCGATATCTCAGATATACTTTCTATTTTTTGAACTACTTTATTTTTCTTTGAATATATTTCACTAGTTGATTCTGCAATACCTTTTATTCTATTAGTTAACTGATTTATAGCATCTAGTATTTGTGTAAATATTTTTTCTGTTTCATTTACTGCTACTTCCTGCTCCTCTACAGTTACTTTTGATTCCTCCATAGCACTTATAGCTACTTTAGACATACTTTGAACTTTCTCAATTATTTTTCTTATTTCTTCAGTAGATTTTCTAGATTGCTCTGCTAGTTTTCTTATTTCATCGGCTACCACAGCAAATCCTCTTCCAGCTTCCCCTGCTCTTGCAGCTTCAATACTCGCATTTAGTGATAAAAGGTTAGTTTGTTCTGTTATTTCCTTTATAGCATCAGAAATTCTATTAATTTCTTCAGTATTCTTATTCATATTTAATACAATTTTACTAGCTTCATTTGATGATATTTTACTTCTATCTGATTTTTCACCAAGAACTTTAACCATGTTTAAACCTTTATTTCCTAGTTCTAAGGCATTTAAGGATACAGATTTTAGAACCTTAGTATTTTCAACTATTCCATCTATCTCGTTTGAGAGCTCATTTATATTACTTACTCCTTCTTGCGCACTTCCAGCTTGTTCTATTATTCCTCTAGATATTTCTTCTATAGAATTATATACTTGTCCTACAGACGCCGTGCTCTCCTCTGCCATAACTCCTAAATTCGTTGATGTATCAAAGACCGTTTTAGAAGAATTTTTAACTTCTAGCATTAGTGCTGACATATTTTTTATCATAAAATTAAAGTTTTTTCCTAATTCTCCAAACTCGTCTTTTGACTTTATGTCAACCTTAACTGTTAAATCACCTTCGGCAGCCTTTTTAAACCCTTGTTCTAGCTTCTTTGCACTTTTAGCTAATCCATTGCTTAACCAAAAAGAAAATAATGCTGCTATCACAATCACTGCCCCAATTGTTATGAAAATCATATTTTTTATTCCACTTATATCCGCTTTTAACTCTGACTCATCCATAGCAGCGATAATTTTAAAGCCTGTACCTAAATCTGTACCAAAAGTCGTAAATATATGACTTTTATTAAAATCTATTTCTGTAGATCCATTTTCATTATTTTTAATTACATCCCAATTAGATATTTTAGCATCTGAATCGCTTCCAATTATCCTGCTTGGGTAGGTAACTACATTTCCTTCTTCATTAACCACAAAAATGTATCCCTTGTTTCCTATTCTATATTTATTAGTTATTGAGGAAAGTTTATTAATAGATATCTCCATACCTATAACGCCTACAATCTTTCCTTTATCTTCAACAGTTTTCGCAAAAGTAACTACCGATTCATCAGCTATCAAACTTTTATGCGGGTCGCTATTTATAACTTTTCCATTATTATTTATAGCTTTTTCATACCAAACTTCACTTTTAGGGTTAGTTATTTTCTTCTCATCAGGATAAGAAAAAGCTTCTCCCTTTTCAGTAAAGAAAAATACATTTAACACATCTTCATTTCTCTCTTTGAATTTCTGTAAATAATCCTTAATATCCTTCTGCTCTGATTTAGAATCCATAAGTATAGTGTTACTTGAAGCCATTGATATTTGCACAGGGTATTTATTAAACTTTTCAATTACTTCAGGAATCACTTGTTCACTGGAAATCTCAAACTTGTCTATTAATGATGATCTGGCCTGCAAGTAACTACCGATGCCCAATATTAACAATGGTACTAAGCAAATAGATAATAAGCTTGTCATTAATTTATACCGGATTCCTATAATATGAGTTCTTTTTGTCATAATATACACTCCTAGCTATACTTAAATTATAAACTATATCAAACCACTTATATCTTACCATATTTTTACTTAAGTATAAACGTTTACTTTATGTTTTGTATAAAAATATTTTTAAATAGAGATAGGGAAAACCCTATCTCTATACAACAATCCCAACTATTATAGGTATAGTAATCATTGATATTAATGTACTCATAAAAACAGAAAAAGCTGACAGTTCTTTTTCCTTATTAAAGGTCTGAGAGAAAATAGATGCCGTAGCTCCAACTGGCATAGCCTCAATTATTACTATACTACTCGCTGGCACAGATTTTATATTTATTGCTAACGTAATAATATATAAAACTAACGGTATAATCAAAAGTCTTGTAGCTATGCCTAAATACATACTTTTATTTTTAAATTGTGCTTTTAATGATATACCTGCCATCATACTCCCCGTAATTATCATAGATAGAGGAGTCGTCATACCGCCTACAATCTCAAGCACAGATTTTATTACTGAGGGAAGATTTATTGGTGTAGCCATTATAAATAACCCAATTATTACTGATAGTATTCCTGGATTTTTGAGTAAACTTCTTAAATTACTTATACTGCTTTTACCTCCATAAAGTCTTACTCCATAGGTCCAAATAAGTATAGTAAAAATCATATTAAATATAGACGCATAAACTAATCCTTCTTTTCCATAAATGCTTTCTATTATAGGAAATCCCATAAATCCACAATTACAAAATACTCCACAAAATTTTAATACCTCTCTTCTTCCAACTTCAACTCTATTAAATATGATATTAGACAAAATTATAGCAATTATAAATGCAATATTGCTGTAAATAAGTGCTAATATAATATTGTTGAACATATCTTTACTAAAATTAAAATCAAAAGAATTAATTACAAGTAGAGGTAATGTTATATTTAATAAAAAATTTGATAATCCTCTTTCTAAGGTTTCATTCAATATATCTTTTTTCCTAGCGTAACCTCCTATAAGCATTATTAAAAACAAAATTGTAATTTGAGCATATATATCCATAAACAGCCTCCATAAAATTAATTAAAGTATGTAATATTATAGAGATATTTGTTAAAGCTAAATTAATTATTGTTAACTCTCCCAATTTATACAAATATTTCACTTATTCTGATTTATAATTAAATTATGAAAAAGTTTAAGGGGGAGTGTAAGTGAATAAAGAAGAAAGAAGCTGGATACTACAAGATTTCGGAAATTCTGCTTATTCCATAACCATAACTACTGCTATTTTACCTGTGTTTTTTAAGAGTGTTGCGGGCGTTGGATTAGAGGATAATATTTCTACAGCCTACTGGGGATATGCCAATTCTTTTGCTACTTTAATTATAGCTGTACTAGCTCCATTATTAGGAACTATTGCAGATTATAAAGGATTTAAGAAAAAACTATTTTCCATTTTTGCGCTTATTTCTATTATTTCAACAGCGCTTTTAGCTACTGTTGGAGAAAACAATTGGATTTATTGCTTAGTTATTTATATCATCACAACCATAGGATTTTCTGGCTCAAATATATTTTATGATTCATTTTTAACAGATGTAACTGATACTGAAAGAATGGATTTAATCTCATCTTCTGGTTTTGCCTGGGGATACATAGGCGGAACAGTTCCATTTATAGTATCTATTTTATTAATAACAAATGCTGCAAGTTTAAATATGAATACAATACTTGCTACACAAATTTCTTTTCTACTTACAGCTGTTTGGTGGTTTATATTTACTGTCCCTATGTTTAAAAATGTCCATCAAAAATACTATATAGAAGGTAGTCCTAAACATTTAAGCACTAGCATTAAAAAACTAATTACTACAATAAAGGCTACTAAAAATAATAAAAATGTTTTCTATTTTCTTTTAGCATATTTCTTTTATATAGATGGTGTTCATACAGTAATAACCATGGCTACTGCTTATGGTATAGATGTTGGAATCAATAGCAATACACTAATGATAATACTTATATTTATACAAATAATAGCTTTTCCTTTTGCACTTTTATATGGCAAATTATCTAAGGTTTTTTCTCCTAGAATAATGATTTTAGTAGGGATAATAACCTATAGCATAGTTTCTATATATGGTTTCTTCTTAAAAACACCATTGGACTTTTGGATATTATCATTTCTTGTAGCTAGTGCTCAAGGTGGTATACAAGCTTTAAGTAGATCTTATTTTGGAAAGTTAATTCCTAAAGAAAATTCTGCTGAATATTTTGGTATCTATAATATCTTTGGAAGAATTTCTTCAATATTTGGGCCCTTACTAATAGGTATTGTTGGAACCATTACTGGAGAATCTAGGTACGGAATTTTAAGTTTAATTATATTATTTATTGTTGGTGGAATAATATTTTTAAAGGTTGAAGAAGAACCAAAAGCAGAATTTATTACAGACTAAATAAAAATGCTGTTTCTTGTAAGATACAAAAAACAGCATTTTCTTATTTTAAGCTAAGCAAGTTATCTTGTTAGATTATATAATTGGTGACTCACCGGGGAATCGAACCCCGGACACCATGATTAAAAGTCATGTGCTCTACCGACTGAGCTAGTGAATCCCGTACTACATAACACAATTTTAAATTATATATTATTTAATTATTATTGTCAATAATAATTAATATTTCAATGTATTGCAGTAATCTTTAATTAGGTTAACTGATTTATCAAATTTTACTTTTTCCTCTTCTGTCATCTCTATTTCAACTAGTTCTTTTACTCCATTTCTATTTAATACAGCTGGTACTCCTGCGAAAACTCCATCGAATCCATACTCACCTTCTAATAGCGTAGATACAGGTATAATTCTATTTTCATCATTAAATATAGCCTTTAAAACACCTACTGCAGCAGTAGCTATTCCATAATAAGTCGTACCTTTTCTATTAAATACTTCCCATCCAGCTTTAGCTGTATCTGATACCAATTTATCTAAATCTATATCTCCAACTCTATGTTTGTTATCATTTATAACTTTATTAAATGGCTTTCCACCTATATATACATGTGACCAAGGCACCATTTGAGAGTCACCATGTTCTCCCATAGAATATGCCTGAACACTTCTAGGATCAACATCAAATAAATCCGCAATAAAGTGTTTCAATCTCGCTGAATCTACTGAAGTTCCAGTACCTATAACATGACTTTTAGGTAATCCTGATAACTTCCAAACATGATAAGCCATTATATCTACAGGATTTGATATTATTATAAAATGACCGCTAAATCCACTTTCCATTATAGGTGTTATTATAGATTCCATTATCCTAGCTGATGCATCTAAGGTATCGAGTCTTGATTTTCCTGGCTTTGGTGGTGGTCCAGCCGTTATTATTATGGCATCAACATCTCCACAATCTTCATACCTTCCTACTTTTACTTTTGTATGTTGATCTAAATACTCAATGCAGTGATTTAAATCCATCGCTTCCCCAAGTGCTTTTTCTTCATTGATATCTATCATAAGAATCTCTTCGCATACACCCTGAGTAATCAAACTAAATCCTATGCTAGATCCCACTAATCCAGTTCCTACAATTGCTACTTTTCTAGATTTAATTCCCATTGATTTTCCTCCTTAAGTTTTATAGTTTTTATTATACTAAATTCTATTATCTGTGAATATCAATTTATTTTAATTTTTATATGAAAATAGTTAATTGATATAATTCCTATAGGATTTTAATACAGTTATAATTTTATCAATACTATTATTATAATTTAGCTAAAATAATATTACTATTTTTTATATTGTACAAATACTTTACTACTTTACATAAATATTATAATTGCCTAGTAACTTGATATGCTTTATAATAACTTATAATGAGAAAAGAATTTTTAATCAAAAGAGGTGTATGTAGTGAAAATATCCACAAAAGGTAGATACGGCGTTCAGCTAATGATTGATTTAGCTATTCATTATAATCAAGATTTAGTACCATTAAAAGATATTGCAGCAAGACAAGAAATCTCTGAAAAATATCTGGAACAGATAGTAACTCCACTAAATAAATCTGGATATGTTAGAAGTGTACGTGGATCTCAAGGCGGATATATGTTAGCATCTGATCCATCAGATATAACTATAGGTATGTTACTGAGAGTATTGGAAGGTCCTTTTTACCCAGTAGATTACAATCCAACTAACAAACCTAATTCCGATAATGCTACTATTTATGTAACTATAGGAATATGGAATAAGATGAGGGACGCTGTTGATAATGTTGTTGATAATATAACTTTAGCAGATTTAGTGGATGAGTATAAATCTAAAATCGAACCAGATTTCTGTATATAGGCTTTATAAAGACTTTCTTTATAAAGCCTTTTCTCTTTACTAAAATCCTCAGTAAAACATTCATTTGTAACTATATTTTTTAATATTTCATAGTATAACTTATACAATAAAATATATTAAATTTATAGCGAGGTAATGATTATGTGCGGAATAGCTGGTTGGATTGATTTTTCTAAAGATTTATCTTCTTTTTATCATATAATTGAAAGTATGACGGATACTCTTAAACTCAGAGGTCCAAATAGTGGAGGTTTTTATACAAATGAAAATGTACTATTAGGTCATAGACGTCTAGTAGTCGTAGATCCAGAGGGCGGTAGCCAACCTATGACTAAAGTTATCAATGGAAATGAGTATGTTTTAGTTTATAATGGTGAATTATATAACACAGAGGATCTAAGAAAAGATTTATTGTCTTATGGATATAAATTTGATTCATATTCAGATACAGAAGTTCTCTTAACCTCATATATTCATTGGGGTATAGACTGTTTAGATAAATTTAATGGAATTTTTGCATTCTGTATTTTTAATAAAAAAACTAAAGAAATATTTTTAGCTAGAGATCCGTTAGGTGTTAAACCCCTATTCTATTCAGTTAAAGGAAACTCTTTAATATTTGGTTCTGAAATAAAAACACTCTTAGCTCATCCTTATATATCAACTTTAGTAGATGAAACTGGAATTACAGAACTTCTTTCACTTGGACCTGCTACAGCTCTAGGTAGTGGTATATTTAATGATATAGATGAGGTTCCTCCTGGAAATTTTATAACCTTTTCTCCTAAAGAATTTAATTTAAAAGAATATTGGACTCTTAAGGCAGAGGAATACACCGAAAACGAAGATGAAGCTGTTGAACATTTAGAATCTTTATTAGTTGATGCAATTAGTAGACAACTTGTAGGTGATGTTCCTTTATGTACCTTTTTATCTGGAGGATTAGACTCCTCTGCTATAGCTGCAGTAGCATCAAAAAACTTTAAAGACAAAGGTAAAAAATTAACTACCTACTCAATTGACTTTGAGGATAATGAAAATTATTTTAAAGCTTCTCTTTTTCAACCAACCTCTGATGAGGAATGGGCTTTATTCACATCTAAATATATAGATAGCAATCATAAAACAATAATGATAAAAAATATAGATTTAGTAAGTTATTTAAAGGATGCTTTAATTGCAAAAGATTTACCTGGTATGGCAGATATAGATTCATCTCTTTTCTTGGCTTGTAAAGAAATAAGAAAAGATTACGTAGTTGCCCTATCTGGTGAATGTGCAGATGAGATATTTGGTGGTTATCCTTGGTTTACAAATAAAGACATGTATGAAGCCAATACCTTTCCTTGGTCTAGATTCACTTCAAATAGACTTGATATTTTAAGTCCATCTATGAAAAAATTGAAGATAGAAGAAATGGTAAATTATCATTATAGCTCTTCTTTAGCTAAAGTTCCTCATTTGGATAATGAGGATAGTTATGAGCATAGAATGAGAGAATTATTTTATCTTAATATAAAGTGGTTTATGGTAAACTTATTAAACAGAAAAGATAGAATGAGCATGTCTAACTCTCTTGAAGTTAGAGTTCCTTTTGCTGACCCCAGACTAGTTCAATATGCATTTAATATTCCTTCAAAAATCAAATTCCTACATGGACGTGAAAAGGGTCTATTAAGAAGCTCATTAAAAAATATATTGCCGAAAGAAATTGTTGAAAGAAAGAAAAGCCCTTACCCAAAAACCTATCATCCTATTTATACTGAAGCTGTATGCAAAGAGATGAACAAGATCTTAAATAATCCATCTTCACCTATACTCGAAATTGTAGATAAAACAAAAATACAGCAAATTGTGGATAGTAAAGGCGAATCATATAAAATTCCTTGGTACGGACAACTTATGATGGGTCCTCAATTTATAGCTTATTTGATTCAATTAAATATGTGGCTTGATATTTATAATGTTAATATTAAAATATAAAATTAAAGGCTAGGAAATTTCCTAGCCTCTTAATATATTACTTATAATAATTTTTTCATTTGACTAACTATTGGATCTGCTAAAGTACCTACTACTATTTGGTAGTTACCTTCGCCCATCTTCATTACTCCTGAAGCACCTAACTTCTTAAGTTCTCTCTCATTTATCTTGTTTCCGTCATTTAAAGATAATCTTATTCTTGTTACACAAGCATCTATTGTTTGTATATTTTCTTTTCCGCCTATTGCTTCAAGTATTCCTTTAGCTTTACCTGCTAAATCAGAAGATTTTGTTGATGCCTTTACTTCAACCTCAACTTCATCATCATCTTCTCTACCTGGAGTTTTTACATCAAATTTCTTAATGTAGAATAAGAATACGAAGTAGTATATAGCTCCAAATACTAAACCAACTAATGCTAATCCTAATGGATTACTTGTATTAGATTTGCTAAAGTTTAATGCATAATCTATAAATCCTGCCGAGAATCCAAATCCTAATTTCATGTTTAGAGCATATGTTACTGCTCCTGCTATACCAGTTAAAACTGCATGTATTCCATATAATACTGGAGCTAAGAACATAAATAAGAATTCTATTGGTTCAGTAATACCTGTTAAGAAAGATGTAAATGCTATTCCTAAAAGCATTCCTGTAACTTCTTTTTTCTTTTCTTTTTTAGCTGCTGTTATCATTGCTAAACAAGCTGCTGGAAGACCAAACATCATTATTGGGAAAAATCCAGTCATAAATGCTCCAGAAGCTGGATCTCCTGCAAAGTATCTAGTTAAGTCTCCTCTAACTATTTCACCAGCTGCATTAGTGAATGTTCCAAATGTAAACCAGAATATAGAGTTCATTACGTGATGTAATCCAAATGGTATTAGTAATCTGTTTAATAGTCCAAATCCAAATGTTCCTGCTGAACCTGAATCAGCAACGAAGTTTCCAAATGAATCTAATCCTGTTTGGATAGCTGGCCATACATAACCGGCTAATACACCTAACGCTATCATAATGAAAGATGTCGCTATAGGTACAAACCTTTTACCGGCAAAAAATCCTAAAAACTGTGGAAGTTGAATATCTTTAAATTTATTATATAATATACCTGCTAATATACCTGCTATAAATCCTGCAAATACTCCCATGTTTATAGTTGGGTTAATAGCTGATGCAACCTTTTGTAATACTAAAAATCCTACTGTTGCTGATAGTGCCGCTACTCCATTATTTTCTTCAGCTAAACCAATTGCAATACCTACTGCAAATAATAACCCAAGTATCGAAATAGGTGTTGCCCCATCACCTTTACCTAAATATAAAGTACCAAAAATAGCATCTCCAGCTTGAGCTATTATTGGAATACCTTTTTCCATTAAGTACTTATTACCAGTCCATGTCCATACATCATTTTGACCTAATCTTAATAGTATAGCGGCAGCTGGCATTACTGCTACTGGAGTCATTAGTGCTTTACCTATCTTTTGTAAGAAAGCTAATACTCTGTTGTTTCCTTTTGACATATAAATCCCTCCTGAATATAGTTTTTACTGATATCAGCAAATTATCATAAATAATTGCAAATAAAAAAGCTGGAAAAGAATATACACATAATATACTCTTTCCAGCTAATGCCCTATACTAGTTACACGCTGTATCAGTTACTTATTAATTACAAGACAAGTATATACTATTATTTTTTATTAGTCAACGGTTACATTAAATTATTTTTTAAATTTTTATTTTTATACAAATTACTATTGATTGACAAAATATATATCAGTGTATATAATTACATTAAACATGTAACTGTTAATCAGGCATAAGTTTAGTATTAAACTTATGCCTTTTTTTAATAGGTTGTGTAAATTTATAAGAACTAGTTAAAGAATGCTTATTAGATTACACCTCATTTAACATGTATATTTAAATTAGTAATTGAAAGGAAGTGAACTGTACTAATTGTTTTTATAAAATAATTAGTTAATATTTATGTTTGGATTATTTAGTAAAGAATTAAAACTTGTAGCTCCTATTTCAGGTAAAACTGTAGATCTTTCCACTGTACCAGATCCAGTTTTTGCAGAAAAAATGACTGGCGACGGTATAGCAATAGATCCAACAGGAGACTTAGTAGTAGCTCCAGCTGATGGAGAACTAACTCTAGTATTTAAAACTAAACATGCACTGGCTATGACTTTATCCAATGGAATAGAATTATTAATTCATATTGGCATGGATACAGTTTCTTTAGATGGAGAAGGTTTTGAGCTTCTATGTGAACAAGGCACAAAGGTTAAAGCTGGAACTCCTCTTTTAAAAATAGATAGAGAATTTATAAAATCTAAAAATTTACCATTAGTAACTCCTATAGTTATTACAAATATGGATTCTGTAAAGACAATTAATCCCTCTATCGGTCAATCTGTAGAGGCAGGAAAAGATACTATTTTAACTTATAAAACAAAGTAAAAAAAGGTGCTAAATCTTAGCACCTTCTTATTTTGATAGAGAAACTCTAAATCTTTCTATATGCATAGCTAAATAGGCTATTTCATCTTCAACTACATTTACATCATCTAAATTTTCTTTTAGTATTTCTGCAACATACTTAGCAATATTATATGATTTACGATATTTACGCTTTATGACATCTATAAAATCATTTGTTATAGGTGTATTAGTTCTTATTCTTTCTATCGCAAATCTTAGATGTGTTAAAAATCGAGCATAGTCTAATGATTTCTTATCTATTTCAATATCTAATGTATCCTCAATATATTCGATTATAGTGTTACTTATAAAACTATATTTAATAGTATTAGAAAGTTTACCATTATTTCTTGCAGAATGTATATGCAAAGCAATAAATCCAGCCTCTCCATCAGGTATATATACACCTAAAGACTGTTCTATTTTTATTGCAACCTGTTGCGCTAAAGTAAACTCTTTATTGTATAAAGTCTCGATTTCAGCTATAAATGGATTTTGTATTTCTTCATTACCTTTTAATCTTTTTATTGCGAAGAATAAGTGATCTATTAATCCTATATGTATATTTTCACTTAACTCCTCATTTAATTCTTTAGATATAAAAAATATAAGTTCTTCGCAAAATCCAACAAACTCTTCTTCTAAGTTACTTATTAAAGTCTTAAAATTTCTTATATTATCTTTATCTTCAATTATGAATATCTTTTCTATTTCTGTTCCTTTAAGCACTTTATCCCCTGGTCTTTTGCTAAATCCAATCCCCTTCTGAAAGAGCATTTTTTCTTTTCCTTCCGATTGAACAAGTACTATATTGTTATTAAATGCTTTAATTATTTCACAATCTTCTTTTAAAGAGCTATTCACATGTTCACCTTCTTACTAAAATGATAATATAAGACTTTAATCTCATTCTACTAATACTCATTTTAAAACCTTATAATGTCAATTGTAAAGTGTAAACATATAAAACACAACTATATTTTTAAAAATTTATTAAATAAGTCCATAATCAATAATTTTATTATAAACTTTTAAAAATAAAAAAAGATCCTAGAAAATTCTAGAATCTTTTGGTGGCTCACCGGGGAATCGAACCCCGGACACCATGATTAAAAGTCATGTGCTCTACCGACTGAGCTAGTGAACCATAATATTTGGCGACTTCCTACTCTCCCACACAGTCTCCCATGCAGTACCATCGGCGTAATAAAGCTTAAC
>NZ_JAKGTG010000053.1:0-13785 GCF_022324845.1 Clostridium sp. YIM B02506 | reverse complement strand
GCTTCATTTTTCTTACCTATTGTCAAGTGTTTTTTTATTAATTTTTCATATTTCCTTAAGTTGACGACATTGACCGTCCGCTGATGACTTACCAACTAATATTAGGTCACAGATGGGATTTAAAGCAGGTTTAGGAGCTATGGACAAAATAGGATATAACATGATATTTGATACTAATAATATAGAATATAAAACTATTACAGAAAAAGGTGGAGGATATATTCAGATAGATGGAATACACAATGCTCCTGTCTATTTTGAAACACCTTATATTGATAAAGACTTTGATTTCTTAGAAAAAATTGAAAGCTTAGTTAAATCTAAAAATGATATTCAATAATTGATAATTGTTATTTTGATAGATGATTGTAGGCGGTAGCTCTGCTATCCGAATGGAATGACCGAAAATCTTCTATAAAAATCACAATTGAGCGATAGCTCAAAACATTAAAAATTTACTTGAAAAACGAACTACCCAGTGAGTAACACTGGGTAACCACCCTCAAAAAAAACTCTGTAAAGCCATAAAATATAAGGGATAGAAGGGTGTGTGAAATTCCGAGATTTCGGAAAAGTAAAAGGCTTATATTTTAGGAATAGAAGTTCAAAAATATTTAAAAAAGGAAGGTATTAAAAATGGAAAAATTGATTTTAAAAAGTACAACATTACATAGTTTAAATGATTCAGAGAGTATAGAAATAGGAGATTTACTTTTTGATATTTCTCAATTTAGAGTTCCTGTATCAATGGTTGTTCCTAAAGAAGGTATCATTGTTAAATTAGAGAAAGAAAAAAATTTTAACGGGGAATTAGTTGAAACTGGTAAGTATACTCTAATTTTCAAAACATATGATTTTAACTTTATAAAGTTAGTTATTCAAAATGGTTCAACAGAAATAGGAAATCCTATAACCGTCATTATTGAAGGTCAAAATGACAAACCTAATGCAGAAAGTTTTGAGGAAGGGGAATTTATACCAATATCTTTCAGAGGATTAAAGGTTAAACCTAAAAAGGTGAATAAGAAAGTGTTTGTAGGACAAGGGAAAGCTATGGTTGATGCTTGGATATATGACACTATTAAAATTGAAGCAGATGGATATAGTATAGGTAAAGTAAATGAATCAAAAGAAAAGTAATCAGTGTTTAATTGATTATTTACGTTGTTCAATTCCAAACAGTAAATTTGCTAGTGTAGCAAATGATATTTTGGGGATTTCCTTTTCTGAATTTGCAGGTTCAAGTTTAAAGGGTTCCCCATTCCCTACTTATGATAGTTGTATCAGTTTTGCTAATATTAATCTTCATTCAAGTCAAACACACAGTAATATACTTATAGATATGGCTGGGCAAGCTTGTAGACAATATGAGGAATATATGTGCAGGGTTGAAGGTTGGCATTGGTACAAGCTAATTTCTTTAATATTAGAGATTAAAGGTATATTCACAAGAATTGACTTAGCTTTGGATATATTTGATGAATCAAGTCCAGCTGTAAAAGTGATACAAGATTATATAAAGAGAGGGCAACTATCTACTAAAAGTCATAAGTTTGTAGAAATTAACAGTGGAAGAATTTTAGATGGAAAACTAACTGGATTTACTATTTATATCGGTGCTCCACCTCAGATACTTAGAATTTATGATAAGAAGCAAGAAAGAAGGGATAATGTTGGGGAAGTTCATGATGTCGATAAATGGGTTAGATGGGAATTAGAGTTGACTGCTAAGAAAGCTATGCTAGTAGCATTCAAAATATCTAGCGGTAAACCTTTGAATGCTATAATAAAAGGTATTTTATCGGCTCATTATTCATTTAAAACTAAACCTAAAAATGCTAGTGATATACATAATAAAGATAGACTTCCTAATATGCGATGGTGGCGAAATTTTATTGATGAAATTGAAACTATACCATTAAAAGTTCAACGTGAAAAAATCACTTTAAAAAAGAAAAAGCAGTGGATTGAAAAGAATACTGCCAAATCAATAAGTATGGTATATGAAGCTTTTAAAAGTGTATACGGTGAAGAATATGCAGAAATTTATTTGAAAGAATTAATTGAAAGTGGAAGAGAAAAAATTACTAAATTTGATGAAACGTTAATAGAGCAGCGTATATTAGAGTTAGTAAGTGAAGATGAATATTAGACATGAAAGGAGCTATATAAATGAGTGTTACAATATGTAAAGACGATTTGATAGAAATGGGATTTAAAAAATACCAAGCTATTTCATTAATTAGGCAAGCTAAGGCTATTATGGTTAATGAGAAGAGATGTCCCTATTATAATAATAAGAGATTAGGCATAGTTCCTAGAGAAGCAGTTGAATCTATATTAGGATTTTCTTTAGCTTTAGAAACGAGTGTTTCAGATGGAAAATAAAACACAACAAAAAACAAAATATCCAGGCGTATATGTTGACGATAAGGGAAATTATTTCTATCAAACAGAGTTTGGAACAGATAGAATTACGGGGAAAAGAATAAGGAAGAAATCGAGAACAGATTTGAATGGGCGGCATTTTACTTCAGCGTTTGAAGCTAACAAAGAGTTAACTCGCTTAAAAAGAGAATATCATAAAGTTAACAGCTATGCAAATTATAAGATGTCTTATGAGCAATTTATGAATCAAGTTTATATACCGTACTATAAAACGGAAGTTGAGGAGAGTACGTTCTATGTGAAAAAAAGGATTTTGGAGAATATAAGGGATAGATTTAGTTCTATCCCACTTCGCTCTATTTCTATAGAACACGTACAAACCTTTAGGACATGGTTATTGACAGGTAGTGAAGATGGGGGAGCGGGATATTCTCAAGCATATGCTAGTCTTGTTTTTGGAGTATTTCGTAAGAGTTTAGATAAAGCAGTAGAAATGCAGTATTTGGAGCAGAATGTATCTAAAAAGGTCAAAGGAATTCAAAAAGGAAAAGCGATAGTTCCATATTGGACAAAACAAGAATTTGAGAAGGTTATTAATACAATTTATATAGAAGATTTCTATGAGTTTTTAAGCTTCGTAATAATCTGGATTTATTACATGACGGGGGTCAGAGTAAATGAAGGCACTGCATTGTATTGGAATAATGTTGATTTTGTAAAAAAGCGTTTAATCGTTCATCATATGCTTATTATTAAGAATAAAACAGAGTGGAAAAGAAACTCTTATACAAAAACAGAAGATGGTAAAAGAATAATTGCATTGGATGATGATACAATAAAAATCTTAAAAGAGTGGAGAGTTAGACAAAAGGAAATTGGACTAGGTGAAGAAGATAGCTTTGTTTTTAGTTATGATGGGTCACCAATGATAAAATCAACGATAGGTAGAATAATCAGTCGCTATTCCAAGTTTGCAGGAGTTAAGAAGATACAAGCAAAAGGATTAAGGCACTCTCATGCTTCTTATCTTATTAATGAGTTTAATGTATCAGTATTGGTTTTATGTCAAAGAATGGGACATAGTAGCCCAGAAATAACTTTAAAACATTATGCACATATGTGGAGTGGAGCAGATACTGAAATAGCTGAGAGAATTACTGGTAATATCACAATTAAAACTGCTGAATCAACAAAAATCAAGTTTAATGGAAATCAATCACTAAAAAAGTAGTTTGAAAGTATAGGATATAGTGAATGGAGAATGACGTAGTGCACCATTTACAGTGAGGGGGGACATGATAGCCTTTTTAGGTATGAGCCTGTTATTTAACAAGGAGCTCTGTAGGCTTGTAAGAATTATGTCCCCGGAGGCTCGCTGTCAATGGCATTTGGAATGGGAGATTTATATTTTTAAGTATAAAGAAATAGTGTAGGGGGGATTTTGATGAAGTGTGCTTGTTATGTATGTGGTATTGAAGTTGAAGAGAGCATTCAAGAGCATTTTACGTCTAAAGATGGTCGTATTCTCTGTGATAAGTGTAGTGAGGGTATAGAACCATGTAGCAATGAAGTTAAAAGGATTCTATCAATGATAAATAAGGAAGTAAGGAGCATGAACGTGATTAGAAGAAAGATATGTGAAAATACTATTTTAGAGCTTGAAGGAAATCAAAAAAATATTGATGTATTAAATAAAATATTTGTAGATACCAACTTAACTTTAGAAGAAGAAAGAAGTCTGATATGGCTTTCTACATGGGAAAAATCAACGATAAAAAGTATAATATCAGCATTTAGTAAAGTAAAATATAGAAAAATAGAAGGTTAGGAGTAATTAATATGAGTTATGTGAGTGATAGAGATGAACTTACTAATATACTTCTCAATAAAAATGGAGTTGAGGTATTAGATTATTCAAATAAAATCTTAGAATTAGTACCTGAATTAATAGTTTGTAAATGTGAGCATGAGCATAGAGCACATAAATATAATGTTTATACTCACATTCTTCATGTAGTTGCAGGTGTAGATTCTGATTTAACACTTAAACTGTCAGCACTATTTCACGATATCGGTAAACCTTATGTTAAGAAAAAAATAAATGAAAAGGTTCATTATTGGGGACATGAGGAAGTTAGTTGTATAATATCTAAGCTTGTACTTAATAGACTTGGTTATGATGAAAGTATAATACATGATGTATGTACTTTAATAAAGATTCATGATAAAAAAATCAAGCCAACAAACAATGAAATAAAATTAGTTGTAGATAGAATAGGGAAAATAAATTTTGAAAGATTACTCAAATTACAAACAAGTGATGTTTCTGCACATGCAAATGATTATGCTCAAATAGTCATTCCTAAACTAGAGAAGATTAAAGAAGTATATGTTAATAATAGATTTTAGTAGAATTTATTAATATAATATGTACTTTGAAATAAATGCTAGGTAAATATACTATTTGAGAATTGAATAATATTTTGTTAATTAATATATATAGTAGTGTTATAATTTATATAGAACTATTTATATTAAATTTTTAATAGGAGAAGTTTAAAATGAATTCGAAAGGCTTTGTATTTAAAAGTGATATACCACAAGAATGGAAAGAGATATTTAAAAATGAAGGTAAAAGTGATTGTTTATCGTATCTTGAATCTGCAATAAATAGAATAATCTATGCTATTCATGATTTGTTTGCGTATGATTATGCAAAGGATGAATGGGGAAAAAGACAACTAAAGATGGGGGAAATTTTAAGGGAGAAGGGTTCCGTTTCAGATAAGTTTTTTTTAGAGTCTAGAATATTATATTGTGGATATGAGATGCCATATAACAGCTTTTTGGCTAAAATTAATTTTACTTTTTTTAGTTCCTTACATAGTTTTTTTGATATATATGGCAAATTTTTATTAAATATATTTGAATTGGATATCAGAAATGATAATATATATCTTATTGATGTAGTACGTGAAATGGAGAAATGCTCCAAATATAAAAATATAGCAAAGAAAATTAGAGACTACACTAGGAAGAATGAATATAAATATATTTATGATCTAAATAATTCAAATAAACATAATAAGGATGTCAGTGTGAAGTCAATATTATTTATTGATGATGGAACAATAGATGCAGAAATAGAAAGCTTTAAGCAAAAAAAGAAAACACATCCAACAGAAAATATGGTCTTAAAACTAGAAGATATAACAGCATTCGTAATAGATTTTTATGATAAAGTAACTGAGGAAGTGGTAAGAACACTTAAAATGAAATCATAGTATTAGTGAAATAAAAAAATGTAGTTAATATTTAAAAAACTAAGTAAATTACAGAAAAAAATAACTAAATCCCCCCATAGATGTCACCAATTAGTGTTATTCTTTATAAAGTTAGAGTTTAAGCCAATTATGAGAACCATCTATGATAGAGTTTGAATAATAAAAAAAAACGCTACAACCATTGAAATAAAGGGTTGTGGCGTTTTTTTTGAGTAAAATAGCAGATACCGAACAAGTTAGATAACAAGTGACCGAACAAGTTAAAAGACTGTTAGAGGTTATTTTAAAGTAAATATACTAATCATATAGCTGAATTTAGCATATAAAAACGGAAGTTATGTTTTTATATGTATATTTTATTGATTTTTACCCTATAATATAGTATGATAAAAACATGAATAGGAGATGAATATGAAGATGAAAATTTTGAAAATACAGGCATCTGGATTAAAGTTGTTTGAAAAAGAAATAGATATTGATTTCTATGCTAAGCAGCGTGTTAGTTCTGATAAAAATGAAATGCTCACAAATGTTTTTTCTAACATTTATATCAATAACGTTATTTCAATGGTAGGAATAAATGCATCAGGAAAAACATCAACACTAAAAGTTATCTCATTTGCATTGCAACTACTTAATAATGAGCCAATTAATACCATTGAATGCAATGAAATCTTAGAAGGGTTGGAAGAACATGATGAAGTTATTTTCAACATCTTCTTTATTGATAGAGGTGGAAAACTGTCTAGGTTAAAATCGGTAATAAAAACGAAGCGCTTAAAATCAGAATTGAAAAATGAATTGAAAAGCAAATATTTTATTTCAAATGAGACACTTTGGACAAAGTCAATAAATTCTGTACGTTCAAAAAATGATTTATTTGATTTTTCAAATATTTCTCCAGTAGAAGAAAGAAAAGAAGATGAGTTGTTTTTGTTGGATGATGTAAGTGTTATGATTGCATATAATAAAAAATATAATAACTCTTTAAATGTAATTGATTCACTTGATTGGACAAATTTTAATGGATTAAGAGTAGTAGGCAATTTTCCGCTTAGCTTAGTACAATTTTTAGATCCTAGTATAGAATATTTAGAGTGTAAAGAGATCGAAAGTGATAAAGAAATTGAAATTCGATTGAAGTTTTATAATAAAAAAGAGATAGTTATTTATTCTCTTTTAGAAATAAGAAAATATCTTTCATCTGGTACTGTTAAAGGTATAAATGTTTTTATGACAGCTATGCTCATTTTACAAGAAGGTGGATATCTAATAATTGATGAACTAGAAAATCACTTTAACAAAGAAATTGTTTCAACATTGATAAGATTTTTTATGGATAGTGAAGTTAATACAAATGGCGCTGTTTTGATTTTTTCAACTCATTATGTTGAATTATTAGATATTTTTGAAAGAAACGATAATATATATATAATAAAGAATATAAATGGTATTAATATTGAAAATTTATCATCCATATTAAAAAGAAATGATGTTAAAAAGAGTGAATTATTTCAAAGTGGTTATTTAGAAAACACTACTCCATCTTATAAATCGTATATTAACTTTAAAAGAGCACTTAAAAAGACTCCAAAAGCTAGCGAGGTATAAGAATATGGATGATAATATCATAGCTTGCATATGTGAAGGTGGAGCAGAACAAGCCATAATGGATATTTTGCTAGAGAATAATGCTATAATTTTTGAAAAGGAACAACTTTTAGATGAAAAAGTAATTAGAACTCGCTCAGCTCAAAAATTTGAACAAGATTATTTAAGAAAGACTTTTAATGAGAAGATAACGGTTTATCGTATTTTGGACTCAAGGAGAGAAAAATTTAAGTTGAGTAAACTATATGAGAATAAAGTTAAAGTTATTAACGTTATAACTGCACCTGAAATAGAGATGCTAATAATTCATAATGAAGATAAATATGATGACTATAACAAAACCAAAAAGAAACCAAGTGACTATTGCAAACAAAATTTAAAGTATAGCGATGTTAAAAGCTATAAATTTGTTGAAGAGTATTTTTCAAATATAAAAATGTTAATATCCGCAATCACAACATATCGTCAAAAAGCCGATGTTAAAAAAGGGGAAACTACTTTATATGATTTATTGAGAGTAAAAAAATGAAAGTAATTAAGTATGCCAGTGCGTTAATACTAAACATTTGACTTCTTGAGATCTTCCATGGGAACTACTAGGAAAAGTAACCACAAGAATAATAAACGAAGTAAAAGGTGTGGTGTATTCTATGATTGAACTGGGAACCTAACAGCTATTATTGAGTTTAAGTAAAAAAACAAAGCCAGGAGAATGATGTATTTACGAAGTTCTTTTGGCTTTTTTGTGTAGCGCGATACACTTTTATAGCTAGATTATGGATAAATGATAATATCTTATTTTTGAATTTTAACTATTAATATCAGTTATATCAATAATTATATTATCATCTGAGTATGTATATATTAATTGATTGATTTTGATATTTTTTTCTAGAAGATATCGTTTGTTATAAAAAACGTCTGCATACTCTAGAATTACATTCATTTGCGCGGTATCAAAGAGAGCCCCTATAATACCACCGATAAAAGGGATAGATTTACCAAGTGATTTTTTGGTAAGCTTTTTACCGATTTGTTCAAAGATTCCTTTAAATAAGCTTTCTTCTAGCCCTTTTTGACCAGTTTTTTCTAATGCTTTTTGTGCAGATTTGTTTGCTAATGCACGCATTTGAGTAATCAAAAGTGTTAATCCTCCGCGTGTAGCCATATCAGACCATGATTTTTGTGCAGTTTGCTTAATTGCAGTTAATTCAGTCATAAGCAGAATCTTTCCTATGACATCAGTTATTTCATTTGAACTTTTACTTTTGGGACTAAGTGCGTTTATAAAAACATCACTAGCAATTATAAGCTCGGCAGAATCATTTTTAACATCATATCCATAGTACATAGCAATTGATTGAACAGCACGATAATAAATAAAAGTACTTAAAACAAGATTAAATGGAAGTCCTGCGAATCCAAAGGCTCCAGTTACTCCGCCTTCAATAAGTGCTAAACCCAAGTCTCCAGTTTTATATCTAGAGACTAATTTTGATATGTCATAAGAACGAGAAAGGCAAACTTCATTTATACTAGTAATGTTATTTTCAGCGGTTAAGTTATTCACTTTATTGACAATATATGATTCACTGAGAGATGTTTTTGCCGCAGTTTTTTGAACAACATCAAAGCCTTCAGCCACTACTTTCATTGCTTGGGTAAAAAGTTGTTGTTCTGTTATGCTATTTTTGATGTTATTTCCAATAGCTTTTACTTTGTGAGGAATTAATTCATTGAACTTAGTTCCTATCTTATGAACTCTTTTAGGAGCAATTATTTTATTATATCGTTCAGTTAATTTATATAAAGATTGGCTTTCTTTTTCATCAATGAGTGGGTTAGGTATTTTGTATATTACATTATGATTCATAGATAAGCTCCTTGTTTCTTTTTATACAAATTATACCATGTAGAAATTATCGAGTAAACTAGAAAAATGTCAAAATAAAGAAAATAACTTGCTTAACTTTTAGTTATAAATAAAACTATCATTGATAAAAATGTATGTTTATTGTATCATTATCTTAAAGATAGGCATAATATATGATATAAATAATATCATTATTTGTGGGGTGAGCGTAAATATGAAAAAAATAGATTTAGAAAAACTATCATTATTAGTATCTAAAAAAAGAAAAGAAAAAGATATTACACAAGATCAATTAGGTGAGCTGACAGGTATTAATAGACAGGTTATAGGAAGGATTGAGTTAGGAAAAACAGTTCCATCTTTAAATCAACTACAACAGCTTTTAGAGATATTAGAGATAGATTTTGATAGTATACTAGAAGATAAGAAAACAGAAGATGTTTTTATGGCAATGAAAGGAGAAGCTAGGACTCCAGAAGAGAGGCAAGGCTTAGAAACTATGATCTCCATGATGCTTTGTTTAAAAAAGCATGAACAGTTAAGGAGAGTTTATAATGAATAGTAATGCGTTGTCATTAAAACAAATCTATGAGTTATCTGAAATGGCAAAAGAGAAGAGACGAGAATTAGATATAGGAACTGCTCCAATGGGAGATAATATATTAAAATTTATTAGAGAAAAAGGTATAAAATTAATATATGTTCCTATTGAAAATAGTAGTACTGATGAGTTGTTTTTTTCAGCAGTTTATGTCTGTATTAAGGAGAAAAACGGCAAAACTAAATTCATTGGATTAAATACAAATGATTATTATGATAATCAAATTTTTGCTTTAGGACATGAACTTTATCATTATTATGAGGAATCAAGTGTTCATTTATGTAGAATATCAAATGATAAACAATCCACTAGAGAATTAAAGGCAAATAGATTTTCAGCTGAGTTTCTATTGCCAACAGATAAATTAGAAAAAGAAATAAAAGAAGTAAATGATGGACAACTACAACTATATAAGTGGAGACATTCAACTCTTCTTAGATTGATTGCTAGGCTTCACTGTGAATATAGGTTACCATATAAAGCTATTGTTAAAAGACTATTAGAAATAGATGCTATAACAAGAATTCAGTATAGTGAGCTATTTAATGAGCCTACTAGGAATAAAAATGATGAGTACTATATCATAGGACTTAGTATCAATGCTGAAATATTTAAGTTGTTAAATTCAAAAACTATGAAAAAAGGGGTAGATGGAAGTGATCTTGAAACCGTAGTTAGAAATTATGAAGACGGAATAGTATCACTATCAGATTTTATTGAATCCCTTGAAATATTTGATAAAAAAATACATGAATTTGGAATTATAGAAGATGTTGATATTGAAGATATAGCTGAAATGGAAGAAATGTTTGGTGCCAAAAATGAAATTTAAAGATGTAAACTTACAATATAAAAATCAAGGATTTGTATCTATTTTAGAAAATAGAAATCAAATATTTTTAATAGATGCTAATATATTCATTCCACCGGATAGATCAAAAGAGAATAGTGCTATTAAGGCAGTACCCTTTGAATTTTATAAAAATTATTGGATAGAGCCATTTATTGATACTTTTAAACCAATAGGGATTCATGAAGCTGTTTATAAGGAATTTGAATCTAACAGTATAAAAAAGTTAATCGATAATAAAGTAAATGATGTATCGCCAAGTATATACATTTATTATGATTCAAATTTAAGCGAGCAAGAGGAAATAGTTAGAGCAACTATAGAATCAAAGATTGCAAAATATACTAATTATGATCCAATTATAGATAATAGAAATGATAGAGGTGAAGTAAAATCACTATCTTATATAGCAACAAAGCAACTACTATACTTCTGCTCTCACGATTCAAATGCAATAAGATTGGTTGAGGATGCAGAAAATCTGGACACAAGTTTAGAACAATTATCTGCTATTAAGCCATATGAAGTTATATATTATTTTATAAAGAATGATATTGGTGATAAAGATAAGTTAAGATTTATTTATAAATATTTATACTATTTAACTAAAAAAGATAAACATATAAACCCATCATGGGGAGAGTTTATTGAAAAGATGGATATTTTATACTGTGGTTAGACAGTTAAATAATAATAAAATAGCGTAAATGATTTAAAAGCTCGGAACCCTTATAAATTAGGATTCCGAGCTCTTTTTTTGACTTTTAAATAAATTGGTGGATCATTGATTTTGGAGATTTCAGACATGGAACCTAAGTTTAATTCTGATAATGATTCATTTTTACTTGTTTTGAAGAATCTAAATTATAAAGAAATAAAAATCGGCGATAAAAAGGCGGCGATAAAAAAACGCCGATAAAAAAATAACTAAAACACACAACAGCAGTATGATTTGATTTTGGCTTATATTATGGATAAGGGAAAAGAGTACAGGATACAAGATTTTTGCAAATTGCTTAATTTAAAAGGAACTCGAACAAAAGTTATATTGAATGGATTGATTGAAAACTGTGAAATAGAAACATTACTATAAAGAGTACATAAAAAAAATCCTCATCATTTACTCAGCCAATTATTTATATCATTAAGAGTAGGAGAATACATATAATAAACAACTTTTATGTTCATATAAATATGGTGCTAAATGCAATTGGATAATGATATAATTAAAGTGAATAATTGTAATTTAATAAGGGGGACTTAGAATTAATGGAAAAGAAAGTTACAGGTATGGATTATCTAAACTTAGCCCTATATGCCTTTGCAGGAATAGGAATGGAACTTGTTTTGGTGTGGGTTATTGAACCTCTATTTGGAATGAAAATGGGGACATACACTTTAACACAAAACATAATTCATTGGATACTTACTTGCATTATATGGTTACTGGTAGGATTATTTTTAATTAATCTAGCAAAGAAAAAATATAATTTTGATTTATGGGAAAATAAAAGCAACTTGAAGCCTTGGCAGTACATAGGTATTGTAGTATGTTTGGCTATTTCCATCCTTTACTTTTATGTTAGTTGGGAAGGATTTAAACCTCTTTTAGAATTTCAAAGATTAGGAGCCTTGAAATTTACTTTTCAGTACATCTATTATCTTTTTGAAGCTTTCCTAATTTCTTTAATCGTAATATTTGGTCAGAAAGCTTGTGAAAAGTGGTTTAAAAACGATAAGGTTCCTTATGGAGGAATTGTTCTTGCTTTAACATGGGGACTTATGCACATTGTATCAAAAGGAAGTATCAAAGTTGGAATATTATCAGCATTTGCAGGTTTCCTTTATGGAGCTGCATATCTTGTAGTTGGCAAAGACTACAGAAAAGCACTACCACTTATGTGTGCAATGTTTATGCTTTAAAAACTAGAATTAAATAATAGGGACATTTAGGAGAAGACATTGAGCTTCTTCTTTTTTTGCTAATTTACTTAATTAAAAGATTTGTGAGCAAAACTAATAAAAAGAAAATTTTATCATGTTTAATTAAAATGTGGTTTGGTATATAATATAGATAAATAACTAGAAAAACATAGGTGAAAAATGGAATTCAATATAGATGATGTAAGGATATTGGTTGAAGAAGATAAAATTCAATGGAGAAATCATATTCTTATTAGAATGAAACAAAGAGGAATAAAAATCAGAGAAGTCTTGGATTGTATAATGTGTGGAGAGATAATAGAATTTTATAAAAATGACTATCCATTTCCAAGTGCACTAATATTAGGTTTTAAAGACAAAGAAACAGGAATGCATGTTGTTTGCTCAATAGGGCAAAATTATTTATGGATGATAACAGCATATTATCCAGATAAATCTCAATGGAGTAAAGATTTAAGGTATAGGAGGCGATTATAATGGATTGCGCTATGTGTAAAGGTACTTTAATAGAAGGATTAGTTAACCATATTGTGGATATAAATGGACATATAATAATTATTAAAAATGTGCCTGCTAATATCTGTACTCAATGCGGAGAATATTATGTTGAAAATAAAATAGCTTTAATTTTGGAAAGATTAATTGATGAAGTGTTAAATAGTAATGCAGAGGTACTGATAATAAATTATCCTGATGCAGCTGCATAAGTAAAATATTGAATTGAAACAACTCAATAACACAGATAATTAGGAGAAGACATTGTACTTCTTCTTTTTTTTGACTAATAGTGATCAATATAGTTGTGATGAAAGAAATAAAGTGATTCGTGGAAAAGCAGCAGAGCATACAATGGTACTTTTCGTAGTAGTAATGGTAATTGTAGAAGGTATATTAATAGTTTTGGGAGACTTAAGAGCCGCAATATTAGTATCAGTAGCAATGTTTGTTTGTGTCTCTTTTGAGCTATATTTTATTTTATATCTTCAGAAGAAGCTTTAGATAACTTAAAATAATTAAAGGATATTTTGAAGAAGCCGCAGGGCTTCTTTTCTTATTTCAGAATCTAATAACCTCCACTTCTTAGATAAATTTCTCAGTATTAATCTAATTATTTAGCAAATTGATTTAAAAAAGACATTGCTAAAAAATCGCTGAAAAGAGAAAATCCCTATTGAAGAATTGAAGAATTGAAGAATTGAAGAATTGAAGAATTGAAGAATTGAAGAATTGAAGA
>NZ_JAKGTG010000052.1:0-13887 GCF_022324845.1 Clostridium sp. YIM B02506 | reverse complement strand
GCTCAGTTGGTTAGAGCAACCGGCTCATAACCGGTAGGTCCGGGGTTCGAGTCCCTGAAGGTCCACCATTTTTGGGGGTATAGCTCAGTTGGGAGAGCACCTGCCTTGCACGCAGGGGGTCAAGAGTTCGAATCTCTTTATCTCCACCAAAAAAGACACATGTCGAACATGTGTCTTTTTTGTTTTAAATTATTTCATATTTTTATGGTAACGACAACTTATTCTTAACCTTATTTTCATGACTAATCTTAAAGTAAAAATGTTCCATTATCGTATTTAAGTATTTTGCTAAAAGATATAATTAAAAATAAGCATTATTTTTTTAGCTTTTTCATATATTACATAAGGATTAATTAAAGGTGATGAATTTTTTGAGTTTAAAAAGATTTATAAACATTATTAAACATTTTATTTTAATATTTATTTTTCTAATTTTTATGATAATTATAAAAAGTAGGGGATATGAGTTACAGGACATATATCAGAAATCTCTAGGAGCTGGGTGGCTTATGGTTTATAATTATAGAAAAGTAAATACATCATTTAGATTAGATTTTGGATATGGATTTTTAGTAATAACTATAATTCTGAGTGTATTTATAGAACTAGTGAAATCTTATATATGTAATATAAAGTTAAAGTAAATATTAGGAATGACATATATTTTATTAATTATATTGAAATGCAAGGAACTATACTTTAAAATAATAATTATATTAGAAAAGTTTTAGGGTATTGTTTTTGTATATAATTAAATGAAAAAATTTATATAAATGTATAAATAAGATGACTTGAATACGTTTAAGGGGTTAATGTAAATTGGCATCGAACTTAAAAAAACATATTATATAAGTATAGTATTTTTTACTTGTTAATTATATAAAATTATTGGGAAAAAGAGAGTGGAAGATGGGGAGTGTTTCTATGTCAAAAATACAAGAGCTGAAAGAAAAACTAGTAGAATTGAAACTGAAAAAAAGAGAATTAATTTTAGCGGGTAAAAATACAAACAAAATAGACGAAGAGATAGATGAACTAGAGAAACAAATAAAATTAGAAGATAAAAAAGATGAATAGATTTAATAAATTTTAAAAGTCGCTTAATGCGGCTTTTTGTTTTATATCTAAATGGATTATGGAAAGGTTTTAAATTATGTAACTTATAAAAAATATCAATACTATAGAATTTATGGAAAATTATGTTATAATTACATTATTAAGATTTCAAGGGGTTGAGAATATGGTTGAACTTAAAGATAGAGTAGAGAATGAAAAGACAGAAATAATAGATATTAAGAATATATCAGAATATGATACATATCTATTTCACAATGGTAGTCATTATAATGCATATAAATTTATGGGAGCTCATCTTATTACTGAGAAAAGAAAAAGAGGGGTTCGCTTTACAACATGGGCACCTAAGGCAAAAGCAATAAATGTAGTAGGAGACTTTAATAATTGGGAAGTTCTTGAGGAATATTCATTAGAGAGGATAACAAAGTCTGGTTTATGGAGTTCTTTTATCCCTAGTATGAAGGAAGGTCAGGTTTATAAATATGCTATAACTACTGAACAAAATAAAATTATATTAAAATCAGACCCATATTCAATATATAGTGAATTAAGACCTAATACCGCATCTATTATAACGAGAGATTTAAAATATAGATGGAAAGATAGAAAGTGGATAAATTCAAGAAATAAAACTGATATTTATAAAAGTCCAGTAAATATATATGAGCTTCATCTTGGATCATGGAGAACTGATGAGAATGGAGAATTTCTATCTTATTTAGAACTAGCAAAAAGGTTACCAGAATACGTGAAAAGTATGGGTTACACCCATGTAGAATTGATGCCTATAATGGAGCATCCTCTAGATGATTCTTGGGGATATCAGGTAGTTGGATATTATTCCGTTACTAGTAGGTATGGGACAAGAGATGAATTCAAGGAGCTTATAAATGCTCTACATAATGAAGGAATAGGAGTTATTTTAGATTGGGTACCAGGACATTTTTGTAAAGATAATCATGGTTTATATAAGTATGATGGCTCTGTTACCTATGAATATGAAGAGCTAAGTAAACAAGAAAATAAGGGCTGGGGAGCTGCAAATTTTGATTTAGGAAGGCCGGAGGTTAAGAGTTTTTTAATATCAAATGCATTGTATTGGCTCAGAGAATTCCATATAGATGGATTGAGAGTAGATGCAGTTGCTAATATATTATATTTAGATTATGGAAGAGAAAAAGGAGAGTGGAATCCTAATAAATATGGAGGACGTGAAAATCTAGAAGCAGCAGAATTTATTAAAGAATTAAATACAGCAGTATTTAAAGAGTTTTCTAATATTTTAATGATTGCTGAAGAATCAACAACATGGCCAATGGTAACTAAACCTGTGGAGATGGGTGGATTAGGGTTTAACTTTAAGTGGAATATGGGTTGGATGAATGATGTATTAAAATATGTTGAGATCGATCCTATATATAGAAAGTATCATCATAATCTTATTAATTTTGCTATGATGTATCATTATACAGAAAACTTTATTCTTCCAATATCTCATGATGAGGTTGTACATGGAAAGAAATCTTTAATAGATAAAATGTGGGGAGATTATTGGAATAAGTTCTCTGGACTAAGAGCATTTTTAGGTTTTATGATGACTCATCCAGGTAAAAAAACTACCTTTATGGGGAATGAATTTGCTCAATTCATAGAATGGAGAAGTTATGAGCAGCTTGAGTGGAAACTTATAGATGAATTTCCAAGACATAAGCAAACTCAGGACTTTTATAAGGATTTAAATAATTTATATAAAACTGAAAAGGCTTTATGGCAGCTAGATTATGAGCACGATGGTTTTAAATGGATTGATGCAGATAATAAAGATCAAAGTATATTTATATACTGCAGAATGGGAGAAGATAAAAAAGATACTTTGATAGTGATATGTAATTTTACTCCTAAGGTGTATTATGATTTTAAGGTTGGAGTTCCATATTTAGGTGAATATTATGAGTTGTTTAATAGTGACGCTAGCAGTTATGGTGGTTCAGGACAAGTTATGGATGAGGTGATTACAGCTAGTTCACAAGGATGGCATAAGGAGAAATATAGTTTGAAAATTAAGGTTCCTCCTATGGCAACATTGATCTTAAAGCCACAAAAAATAGAGGAAGAAATATTAGAAGATGAATTAGTTGAAAGTAAGTGAGTATGGAGGGTATTTTATGAAAATATTGTTTGTAACTTCTGAGGCAGATCCATTTATAAAAACAGGTGGTCTAGGGGATGTAGCAGGTGCCTTGCCAAAAGAGCTAAATAAAGAAGGGGTAGATGTTAGGGTAATATTACCTAAATATAAAGATTTGAAGAGTGAATATAAAGATAAATTGCGATTCGTAAAGTGGTTTATGGTACAGGTTGGATGGAGAAGACAATATTGTGGGATTTTTGAATATGATATAAAAGGTGTAAGATATTATTTTATAGATAACGAGCAGTATTTTTCAAGAGATGGATTATATGGTTATTATGATGATGGAGAAAGATTTGCATTTTTTGATAGAGCAGTAGTGGAAGCTATGAAGGAGTTAGATTTTAAGCCTGATGTAGTTCACTGTAATGATTGGCAGAGTGGTTTAATTCCTATGCTTTTAAAATTAGAGTATTCAAAGGATAATTTTTATAGTGGAATTAAATCAGTATACAGTATTCATAATTTATTGTTTAAGGGAGTTTTTGATCCTAACATTCTTCCGGAGCTCTTTGGTTATGATATGGAACCATATAACAATGGAAGCATAGAATTTAATGGTGGAGTATCCTTTATGAAAGGTGGAATTAATTATTCTGATAAAGTATCAACAGTTAGTTCTAGCTATGCAGAAGAAATACAAACAGAGTATTATGGGGAAGGATTAGACGGGCTCTTAAGAATTAGAAACCATCAACTAATTGGCATACTAAACGGGATTGATTATGAGAGCTATGATCCTGAAACAGATAAAAGTATATATGAAAATTACAGTTTTGAGACTATAAATAAAAAAAGTCTAAATAAGAAATTGCTTCAATCAGAGTTAAATCTTCCTGTAAGAGAAGATGTGCCTATGATATCTATAATATCAAGATTAACAAGCCAAAAAGGAATTGATTTAGTTATAGATATTGCAGACAGAATATTAAAGGATGATGTTCAGCTAGTTATTTTAGGTACTGGTGATAGTATCTATGAAGAGCATTTTAGAAATTTACACTATAGATATCCAGAAAAGGTATCTACAAATATTAAATTTAATGATGCTTTAGCACATAAGATATATGCAGCTTCAGATATATTTTTTATGCCATCATTATTTGAACCATGTGGTCTTGGACAGTTAATTGCTTTAAGATATGGCACTATACCTGTGGTTAGAGAGACAGGGGGACTTAAAGATACTGTAATACCATATAATAAATATGAGGGAACTGGCAGAGGGTTCACTTTTAAAAATTTCAACTCGAATGAGTTTTTAGAAGCCACAACCACTGCTTTAGAATGTTTTAAGAATAAAGAAATATGGACGGGGTTAGTTAGGGAAGCTATGAACGCTGATAATAGTTGGACAAAATCAGCTAAAGTATATCTAGATATGTATAAGGATTTGGTTAATACTTAAATAATATTACGGGAGTGATGACCATGCTCACAATAAGCAAAGATAGATTTAAAAAAGATTATATACAAAAATTCATAGAACTACACGGAAAAGACTTAGATGAGGGGACTAATTTAAATAAATACGAAACTTTAGGGAGCTTAATTAGAGATTACGTATCTAGAATGTGGATAGAAACTAATAAAAGATATAACAGAGAGAAAGAGAAACAAGTATATTATTTTTCTATGGAATTTCTTTTAGGAAGGCTATTAGGAAATAGTTTATTAAATCTTGGAATAAGGGATGTTTGTAAAAAAGCATTAAAGGAACTAGGAGTAGACCTTGAAGAGTTAGAAAATTTTGAACAGGACCAAGGCTTAGGTAATGGTGGTTTAGGAAGACTCGCAGCTTGCTTTTTAGATTCTATGGCATCTTTAAAGATACCTGGTAATGGGTGTGGAATAAGATATAAGTATGGTTTTTTTGAACAAAAAATAATAGAAGGTTCTCAGGTTGAATCTCCTGATAAATGGTTAAGAGAAGGTAATGTATGGGAGATTAAAAAAACAGATAAGGCTGAGGTTGTGAAATTTGGAGGAGAAATAAAAACTGAGTATATAGGAGGAAGATTGACCTTCACTCATATTAATTATGAGCCTGTATTAGCAGTTCCATATGATACTCCAATAGTAGGTTTTGAGAATGAAGTAATAAATACATTGAGACTTTGGAGTGCTGAACCTGTAGTAAATGAGTTTGATTTCTCATCTTTCAGTAGAGGAGAATTTTTAAAAGCTATAGAATATAAGAACTCAGTAGAGGCTATATCTCAAGTTCTTTATCCAGATGATTCATTCTATGAGGGAAAAATATTAAGACTTAAGCAACAGTACTTTTTTGTTTCAGCAGGTATACAAAGTATAATTAGACATTATAAAAAACATCTAGGAGATTTATGTTTATTAAATGAAAAAATAGCAATACACATAAATGATACGCATCCAACCCTAGCTATTCCAGAACTTATGAGAATACTATTAGATGAAGAAGGCCTTTCATGGGAAGATGCTTGGAGAATAACTACAAATTCTGTATCTTATACTAATCATACTATTTTACAAGAGGCTTTAGAAAAATGGCCAATAGATATGTTTAAGAAGTTATTGCCTAGAATCTTTATGATAGTAGAAGAAATAAATGAAAGATTTACAAGAGAGTTATGGAGTAAGTATGAAGGGCAGTGGGATAAGATATCTCAAATGTCTATAGTAGGAGATGGATATGTAAGGATGGCTCATTTAGCTATAGTAGGTAGCCATAGTGTTAATGGAGTTGCAAAACTCCATACAGAAATCTTAAAAAATCAGCAAATGTCTGATTTCTATTACATGTATCCTAGAAAGTTTAATAATAAGACAAATGGAATTACTCATAGAAGGTGGTTAATAAAAGCAAATCCTAAGTTAACTAAATTGCTTAATGAAACTATAGGAGAAAGTTGGATTAAACATCCAACGGATATGGAGAAGTTTGAAAGGTTTAAAAATGATAGTTTTGTTAAAGAAAGTTTATTCAAAATAAAAAATGAAAACAAACAAAAGTTAGCAAAGATTATTAAAGATAATCAGGGAATAGTAGTGGATACTAATTCTATTTTCGATGTTCAAGTAAAGAGAATTCACGCATATAAAAGACAAACTTTAAATGCCCTTAGGATAATGGATTTATATAATAAGCTATTAGAAAATCCTAGTCTTGATATAGCTCCAAGAACCTTTATATTTGCAGGAAAAGCAGCGCCAGCGTATTATTTAGCTAAAAAGACCATAGAGCTTATAACTGCACTAGCAGATAAAATAAATAACGATCCTAGAGTTTCAGATAAAATGAAAATAGTTTTTATGGAGAACTACAGGGTATCCTTAGCTGAGGATATAGTACCGGCTACAGAAGTTAGTGAACAAATATCAACAACTACAAAAGAGGCTTCGGGAACAAGCAATATGAAGTTTATGATGAATGGAGCTATAACAATAGCTACTCTTGATGGAGCAAATGTGGAGATTAGAGATGAGGTTGGAGATGATAATATAGTCATCTTTGGATTAACAGAAAGGGAAGTATTAGAGTATTATAGGCATGGAAAGTATTCGGCTTGGGATACAAGAAATGGCGATGAAAGATTAATAAAGATAACTGATCAACTTGTAAATGGATTTTATCATGATGAAAAGGATAGATTCAGAATTGTTTATGAAAATTTATTAAATTATAATGATGAATTTTTTGTCTTAAAAGATTTTGCTTCTTATATTGAGGCTCAAGAAAAAGTAGATAAATTATATAAAAATAAAGAGAAATGGCAGGAGATGAGTTGTGTTAATATAGCTCACTCAGGTATTTTTTCAAGTGATAGAACTATAAAAGAATATGCTACGGGTATATGGGGATCAGGCTATCTATATAAAAATTTATAAAATTAATATGAGAGGATAGTGAATATGGACAATGTAACTATATATCATAACTCTCAAGACTTAAGCTTTAGAAAACCCTTTGGAGCAGTGAGAGTAGATACAAAAGTAGAATTATTTTTAGAATCCCAAGTAAATATTCATGAAGTTTTTCTAAATATTATTGATTTCAATAATGATATGAGAGTTATACCCATGAATAGGCGAATTTTAGAGTATGGAAAAGAGAAATACTCAATAGTTTTGGAGCTTAATAAAGTTGGGGTTGTTAAATATTATTTTTCATTTAAGATTAATGAGGATATAATTTATTACGGGAATAATGAAGAAGAATTAGGTGGAGAAGGTCAAATATATTATCATAATCCTAAGGGGTTTCAGGTAACAGTTTATGAAGAAGCTTTAGTACCTGATTGGTATAAACATGGGGTAATATATCAAATATTTGTAGATAGATTCTATAATGGTAATGAAAATGGTTTGGTTAGTAATCCTAAGAAAAACTCTTTTATATATGGTAGGTGGGATGATGAACCTATGTATATAAAAGACAACAATGGAGATATTGCAAGATGGGATTTTTATGGAGGAAACCTAAAGGGAGTAATAAATAAGCTGGATTATTTGAAAAGTTTAGGTGTTACTATAATCTATTTTAATCCTATATTTAAAGCTTCCTCAAATCATAAATATAATACAGGGGACTACAAAAAGATTGATGAGATGTTCGGAGATGAAAAGATTTTTAAAGAATTATGCCTAAAAGCTAGAGAGAGAGGCATAAGGATAATATTAGATGGTGTTTTCTCTCATACTGGACAGGACTCTATATACTTTAACAAGTATAAAAATGAAAATTCTCTAGGTGCTTATGAGTCAAAGGATTCACCTTATTATGATTGGTATAGATTTTACAATTATCCAGATGAATATGAATGTTGGTGGGGAATAAAAGATTTGCCAAATGTAAATGAAATGAATCCAACATACTTAGATTATATTATAAGAAATAAGGAGTCTGTTATATCTAAGTGGATGAGTTTAGGGGTATACGGCTGGAGATTGGATGTAGCTGATGAGCTCCCAGATGAATTTATTGAGATATTAAGGGATAGAGTTAAAAAAGAAAGTCCCGATGGAGTTATAATAGGTGAGGTTTGGGAAGATGCATCTAATAAGGTTAGCTATGGAGTAAAAAGAAGATATTTTCTTGGCAAAGAGCTGGATTCAGTTACTAACTATCCATTAAAGGATACATTAATTGCATTCTTAAGAGGAGATATTACTTCTAATAGGTTCTCTAAGATTATTTTAAGTTTAAAAGAAAATTATCCAAAAGAAAACTTTTATAGCCTTATGAATATCTTAGGAAATCATGATACTGAAAGGATTTTAACTTCATTAGGTGGAAAAGATTTGATTAATCTCGCATTAATCATTCAAATGACAATGGTAGGGGTTCCGCTGATATATTATGGTGATGAAGCAGGGTTAACAGGTGGAAAAGACCCAGATAATAGAAAGACCTTTCCATGGGGAAAAGAAGATAAAGAGATTTTCTATATGTATAAAAAGATAGTTTCTATTAGAAATAAAAATGAAGAATTGATAGATGGAGATATAGAGTTTATTAATTCTGAAGAAGATATTTTATTATTTAGAAGAAGATTAAATAATAAATATCTATATATAGCTGTTAATAGAAACCTATCTGAAGAAAAGGAAGTTATACTTCCTGAGAAAAGTAAAGTTATATACAAAAAAGACCTTCTTACTAATATTCGAAAACCTATAATAAATGGGAATTTAGTATTAAAACCACTTGAAGGCGTAATATTAGAATAAAAGAAAGAATTACTATGAGCTTTTAATTCTCATAGTAATTTTTTTAATATCTTTGGATAGATAATAAATCTTCAATTGAATTTCCCATATATTTATATGAGTCAATAACTCCTTGATTATAGAATTCAGGAGCAAGTTTATCCACAATGAAGTTTAGAATTAAACTTGCGGCTAAGTCACCTATTTCTTCATCTCTATCATTATAGAAATAAGTTTTAATCAAAGAGATCATCTCCTCTCTTTTTTCTTTTGATAGTTCAAGTTCATTCTTTTTTTGTGCACTCATTTTGTATCCTCCATATTTTCAAAAGAAATAAGTAAATCTTTTCTGTTTGTTTGAAATTTAGTGAATGTGACCTTTGCAGTATTAAGCATACGTTTAGATGCCTTTACTATATCAGTATCTGAATATTTATCTGAAAGATATATTATATCTTTTATTCCAACCTGTATAAGTGCTTTAGTACATTCATTACAAGGGAAAAGGGTAGTATATATTTTGCAATTTTCTAAACTAGTACCTATGCTGTTTAATATAGCATTTAGTTCGGCATGACAGGTATATGGGTATTTTGTTTGCAAAAAATCTCCGGAATTCCCCCAAGGAAAATCATCATCAGAGCAGCCTTTAGGAAGTCCATTATAACCTATTCCGATTATTTTATTGTCAGAATTAACTATGCAAGAGCCGACTTGAGTATTAGGATCTTTACTTCTTAATGAGGAGATAAGAGCTATCCCCATAAAATATTCGTCCCAAGATATATAATTTTCTCTTTTAGTATCAACCATAAATAAACTCCTTTACATAAAATATTATAGTTACATTATAACTTTTTTTATTAAACAAATATATTGAAAATAATTATCAATTAGAGTATACTATATTTAATAAACTTAACACTTTTTATTTATTTACTAGCGATAAAATATAAAATTAAGCGTTAAGTATATCCTCCATTAAAATTCACCTATAGCTAGAGAGTCAGCTTTTAAAGTTGGCTCTTTTTGATTTTCAAAAATAGTTACCTCACATAAATATATAGGAATAAATGTATTAAAATGAACATATTAAATATCTAGGAGGTGATATTTGTGATAAGAACTGTGGTGTGTGAAAAGGAAGGATGCAGTGGAAATAGTTTTTATTTAGAAAATAAGGATGAAAAATTAATATTAACTTGTAAAGAATGTGGAAGTAATTATGAAATAGATGTGAGTTATTATGATTATACTTTATTATCAGAATGCTCTAGGTGTAGAAATGATACATTTAAAATATTTAGAGATAGAGATAAAGAGGGTATATATTTAAAATGCGTAGAATGTGGTGGACCTCCAGAACACATTTATTTAGATGAATATGGCAATCAAATTAATTATGAAAGTAAAATTTTAAATGATGTTAAAGATAGAATAACTCTATTAGATCAACGTATGTTTTCCTTAGAGAAAAAAATGGAAGAGTTAGAGAATGGACAAGATTTAATAGAAGAGTCCTTGGCATATGTTTCAAAATTCTTAACCGAGCGTAGTTAACATTTATGAGAGTACTAATTAAAGCCTAGTAGTACTCTCTTTTTATTTATGAATTCGTTTCATAAATGAAGGATATGTAAAAAAATTCACTTGCCATATAAATCCAGAAAAGCTTATTGAAGTAATACAGTTATGTTGCTATAATTAGAACATATGGGAAAAAATGTAATGAAGATATATTTAAGCAAATGATAATAAAATAGATTGATAAAGTTATCTATTAGGAAAAAACATCATTAGAAAGGGAGGTTATAAAATGGTCAAAGAAAATATTATTGCTATGATTTTAGCTGGTGGACAAGGATCTAGGTTAGGAGTATTAACTAAAAAGTTAGCAAAACCAGCTGTACCATTTGGAGGAAAATACAGAATTATCGATTTTACTCTAAGCAATTGCTCTAATTCTAATATTCACACGGTAGGTGTGCTTACACAATATCAACCACTAGAATTAAACTCTCACATAGGAATAGGAGACCCCTGGGATTTGGATAGAAGAGATGGGGGAGTAAATATTTTACCACCTTATCAAGAAGAAAAGGGCGGAAATTGGTATAAGGGTACCGCTAATGCTATATATCAAAACATACCTTTTGTAGATGACCATGATCCAGAATATTTGTTGATACTTTCAGGTGATCACATTTATAAGATGGATTATGAAAAAATGTTAGATTTCCATAAAGAACATGAAGCAGATGTAACAATTGCAGTTATTGACGTTTCTTTAGAAGAGGCATCTAGGTTTGGAATAATGAATACAAGAGAAGATTTAAGTATATATGAATTTGAAGAAAAACCAGCTGAACCTAAAAGCACTAAGGCATCTATGGGAATATATATTTTTAATTGGAGAACATTAAAAAAACTATTAAAAGAGGATGAAGCTGATAAAAACTCTAATAATGATTTTGGAAAAAATATAATACCTAAAATGCTTGAGCAAGGTAAGAAGTTAATGGCATATCCTTTTGAAGGATATTGGAAAGATGTTGGTACCATAGAAAGTCTTTGGGAAGCTAATATGGATTTATTAAAAGATGATAATGAATTGAATTTATATGACAATGAATGGAGAATATATTCTATTAATCCAGTAAGGCCAGCTCAATATATAGGACCACATGCTAGTGTAAAGTCTTCCTTGGTAGTAGAGGGTTGTATAGTTCATGGAGAAGTAGAAAATTCAGTTTTATTTCCTGGAGTGTTTGTAGGTAAAAATACAGTGATAAAAAACTCTGTAATAATGCCAAATACTAAAATAGGTGAAAATGTAATTATTGATAAAGCTATAGTTGGAAATAATGTAACAATTAGAAGAGAATGCAGAATAGGGCATGGAAACAAGATAACTGTAATACCAGCAAAAGAAGATATTAAAAGTGGTACCATAATGGAATAAACCTAATGTTTATATAGATAAAGGGAGTGGGATTTTGAAAACTTATATGGGAATTATTAACCTAGATGAAAATGAGGGAAGAATAAATGAACTTACCAGAACCAGACCATTGGCATCTGTACCTATGGCAGGAAGATATAGAATCATAGATTTTATACTTTCTAATATGACTAATTCTGGTATCAACAATATAGGGATTTTCACAAAAAACAAATCAAGGTCCTTAATAGATCACTTAAGTAACGGAAGACCTTGGGACTTGCATAGAAAGATAGATGGATTAAGAGTTTTTAATTTTTCAGATGACGATTTATACTATGATGACGTGCATATATTCGCAAACAATATTGAGTTTTTTAAGTTCAGTAGACAAGAATATGTACTAATGGCTCCATCATATATGATTTGTAATATAGATTTTAGTAAAATTAGTGAATATCATGAGAATAATAGCTCAGATGTTACAGTAGTTTATAAGAAAATAAATAATGGAGATAGTAGTTTTATTAATTGTGATGCATTAAGCATAGATGAGGAAAATAGAGTAAGAAGTGTAGGTAAAAATATTGGAAGTAATAAAGAACTTAATATATGTATGGAAATGTTTCTTTTGAAAAAAGATTTATTTATAGAGATAATTTATGATTGTATAAAGACCGGTAAGTATAGAAAAATAAAAAAAGCTATTTATGAAAAGCTAGATGAGCTTAAAGTAAATGCTTATGAGTTTAAGGGATACCTAAGTTGTATAGATTCTTTGGGTTCTTATTATAAGGCTAACATGGATTTATTAAATGTAAAGATAAATACAGAATTGTTTTTTGATAATGGTCCAATATATACAAAAACTAAAGATGGTGGGCCGACAAAATATACTAAAGATAGTGATGTTAAAAATTCTATAATAGCTAATGGATGTTATATAGAAGGAAGCGTAGAAAATTGTGTTATTTCTAGAAGTGTTCATATAAGAAAAAATGCCAAACTAAAAGACTGTATTATTTTTCAAAATGTAATAATAGCAGAAGATGCTAGGTTGGAGAATGTTCTTATTGATAAATATGGTCATGTGGAAAAAGGTGAAGTTTTAAAGGGTTTAGACAAGCATCCACTAGTTATGGAAAAAGAAAGAGTATTTTAAAGGACCACCTCTCAATCTTTTTACAGTAAACTGTAAATTTAAGGTTGATTTAATAAACAATTATAGAGAAACAGGCTATAATTATTAAAGGATAGTGATTTATATTGAAGATTGTGGGGTGGATATGATGAAAAAGAATAACGTGTGTTTGATAGATATAATGGTTATAATACTTGGGATAATGATGATTTTATTTGTTAAAAACTCTACAAGATTTGTAGGAGTAGGTTTAATATCTTTAGCCTTTACTTATCTATTAAGAGATAGATATAATATAATAAAAAAACTAAAGTAAGGGTTGATTAGATGAACGACAAAAGTAAAAAGGTAATAAGATGGGGATTATGGATAGCATGGATGATTGTAATATTTATCTTTTCTCAATTGCCTGGGGATGTATCAGATGAACAAAGTAAACTAGTAATATATATATTTAATGTATTAGGATTAGATCTTAACAGCCATTTAGGCAATTTAGCCAATTTTGTTGTAAGAAAAGGGGCTCATTTTACTGAGTACTTTATTTTATATATTCTAACGCTAAATGTACTAAGAATGTATATGGATAAAAGAAAGGCTTGGAACTATTCATTAGCATTTGTATTTTTATATGCGTGTAGTGATGAATTTCATCAATCTTTTGTACCAGGAAGAGGTCCAGCGTTTAGAGATGTACTTATAGACACTAGTGGAGGAGCTTTTGCATATATTGTGACTAGCGTAATCAATAGATTTAAAATAGGGAAGAAGTAGCGTTAATCTGACACCTGTGTCAAGGACAATATAAAAAAGAGTGTTAAGCACATAAAAGATGATTTCTGTATTGAA
>NZ_JAKGTG010000051.1:0-15183 GCF_022324845.1 Clostridium sp. YIM B02506 | reverse complement strand
GTTCAATACAGAAATCATCTTTTATGTGCTTAACACTCTTTTTTATATTGTCCTTGACACAGGTGTCAGATTAAATATAGTTTAGAGTGCTCCTTTTCTTTTCTAAAGCAATAATCCTAAAAAATATAATAGTACTCCTAAATTCGTAATAGCTAATTAAAGAAACCCTGTATTTACAATAATCTAAGGAATAAAATCAATCAACTAACATTATTTATTAATTGCAAGTGAGAATTGACTGCAAATAATATGGTTGTTATAATTAGATGACGTTAAGGGGAAGTAAATTAAATATGGAAAACAGTAGAGGCATATTAGTTGTTTCTAAATATCAAAAATAACATTAAGATGAAGGAGAACAATAACTCATGATACTTTTAAGAAAATTCTTTTCATACTACCTGCCGTATAAAAATTTATTTATTATAGATTTTTCTTGCGCTATCTTATCAGCACTTTTAGAGCTTATATTTCCACTTGCTATCAGCAATGTTTTGGATAATCAGCTTCCAAAAGGAGATTGGATGGTTATACTATATAGCTGTTTAGGGTTATTAGCCATTTATACTTTTAGTGCTTTTTTAAACTATGTTGTAACTTACTGGGGACATAAACTAGGAATAAGCATTGAAGCAGATATGAGAAAGCAGCTTTTCGAAAAAATTCAAAAACTGTCTTTTAATTTTTTTGATAATAATAAAACTGGACATTTATTATCTAGAATGACTAATGAACTTATGGATATAGGGGAGATTGCCCATCATGGACCAGAAGATATATTTATAGCTATAATGACTCTTTTAGGTGCTTTTGGGATAATGGTACATACTAATTGGAAGTTAGCATTACTCACTTTTCTTATAATTCCAATAATGAGTTACTTATCTATATTCTTTAATCGTAAGATGGCCAAGGCTTTTGAGCAGATGTTTAAAGATATAGGAAATTATAATTCAGGTGTTGAAAATAACATTTTAGGAATGAAAGTAGTTCAAGCTTTTTCAAATGAAAACTACGAAATAGAAAAATTTAGTGAGCATAATCATCAATTCTTTTTAACTAAATGTGTGGCATATGGAATAATGGCTTGGAACTCTGCTATAAGTTTTATTCTTACAAAACTAGTACACATATTTGTTTTGGTTTGTGGAACTTGGTTCGTAATTAATGGGGAAATGAGTAACGGTGATTTTGTTGCTTTTGTTATGTTGTCTAATGTATTTCTTGGGCCTATAAAGCAGATAAGTGCAACTATTGAGTCTTATCCAAAAGGCATTGCAAGTTTTAAACGTTACATTGAACTTTTAGAAACCGAACCAGATGTTAAGGAAATGCCAGGAGCTAAAGAAGTTGAAATAGCTTATGGTAATATAACCTATGATAATGTGACCTTTACCTATGAAGGAAAAGAAGGAAAGGTCCTTGAGAATATAAGCTTAAAAATAAACCAAGGTGAAACAGTAGCTTTAGTTGGACCATCAGGAACAGGGAAATCAACTTTAACAAGTTTATTACCAAGGTTTTATGATATTAATGATGGTAAGATAACTATTGATGGAATAGATATCAAAGAAATGAAACTAGATTCATTAAGAGGTGGCATTGGAATAGTACAGCAAGATGTTTTCTTGTTTGATGGAACAATAAGAGAAAATGTTGCCTATGGTAAGTTAGGTGCATCAGAAGATGAGATATGGGTGGCATTAAAGCAAGCACAACTTGATGAATATGTTTCCTCATTACCAGATGGGTTAGATACCCTTGTTGGGGAAAGAGGGGCAAAGTTATCTGGAGGACAAAAACAACGTATATCTATAGCAAGAATGTTCCTTAAGAATCCTAGAATTCTAATTCTTGATGAAGCTACTTCATCTTTAGATACACAAACAGAAGCAGCTATTCAAAAAGCATTAGTTGATTTATCAAAAGGAAGAACAACTATAATCATAGCTCATAGATTATCTACAATAAAAAATGCAGATAAGATAGTTGTATTAGAAGGAAGCGGAATAGCTGAATTAGGTACTCATGAAGAGTTAATAAATAATCATGGAGTATATAAGAATCTTTACGAAGCTCAAAGTGCATAAAATAAATAGAAGAGAAGTTGTTGTAAATCATTTTGCAATAGCTTCTTTTTATTGTCATGATATAATATAGGCTGAATGTTATAAGTTAGGTGGTGAGAAGATGAATTTAAAAGCTTTAGAAGAAATGATTTTTAAATCCTCTTCTAGTTTAATAAAAAAACATGGAGAAGAGATATTTAGAAAAAACTTAGTTTCAAACTTAAAAGGTAAAAGAATAGAAAACATGTACCATGTTTATGGAGATGTTAAGGATCTCAATTTAACACATAGGGTACATATAAAACTAGATATTCAAGGTAATACATTAGAAGGTGCAACTTGTAATTGTGAAGAATATAGAGAAATATCTAGATATAAGAAAATATTTATGTGCAAACATATAAATGCAGTATCATATAAATTTTTAGATTCCTTATATAAAAAGAAACATGGAGAAAATAGTTATGTACAAGGGCATGAGAAAGATGCAATAGAACTTGATGTAAAAATTGAATATAAAAAGTGGGAAAAAGATGATAACTATATATTAGAGTTTAGAGCAGGTAGTAAAAATAAGGTTTTAGTAACAGATTTAAAAGCCTTTGTTAAAGAGTTTAATCATGAAAAGAAAGTGATAGCTAAAAAAGACATTCCTCTTTTTCTCTACCTAAAAGAAAAAGTTGATGGGCCTAAAAGTTTGGAAAATGGAAGTAGAAGTATAATAATCAAGGAAAATGAACTTAAAGCTTTCCTAAAGACTTTAGGAAACCGAAAAATCTTATTTAGATATAATGGAATAGAATATAAAGCTGATATTATAAATAAAGATCTACCATTAACATTTACATTAAAGGGAAATGAGAGAAATTTAATATTAACTACTCATAAAAATATTCCTATAGCTTTAGATGAAAAAAAGGAAGTTTATTTCTTTCTTGATAACATATATGTACCATCAAACCATCAATGTGAAAAATATAAGATGTTTCATGAAAGGTTCATGAAAAACAACACTATTCTTTATAAGAAAACACAAAAAAATTATAAACTTCTTTTAGAAATATTAAGTTCCATTTCTGATAACATCATGATATCAGAAAATATCAGAAACTTAGAATTAGGCCTATCAGAGGATGATGGACCTAGATTATATGATTCATCTTCTATAAATCTAGAGTTACATGAGAGAAATGGAAGTGTAGTATTAAGTTATAGCATAGATGACATAGAAGAAGATGAACTTAAAGAGGTTTTAAGAAGTTATAAAGCTGGTAGTAAGGCCTATAGAATAGGGTCAAAAGGTTTTTTAGATTTTGAAGATGAAGAAGTAAAAAGCTTTTTCAACTTATTAGATATATTAAATAGTGATAAAAACACCATTGAAATAGATAAAAATAAAGAAAGTTACTTAAATGTTATATTAGAAAATACATCAATTAACATCAATAAAGGTTTAGCTGTTTTAGAAAACATAAAAGATAGATTTTCTAACTTAGATAAAAAAGAAAGAAAAGTCGGTAAAAACTTCAAAGGAAAACTCAGAAACTATCAAAAAGATGGGTTTAAGTGGTTTAAAAACTTAAGTGAATTAGAGTTTGGTGGGATACTTGCAGATGAAATGGGACTAGGTAAAACAATTCAAACTATAGCCTTTCTTTCATCTGAAAAAAGCAAAAAAACCTTGATAGTTGTACCAACATCACTTATATATAATTGGGATAATGAAATTAAGAAGTTTTCACCTGATTTAAAAGTTGGGATATTTCACTCAAATGAAGTTTTGATAGACAATTTAGAGGAATGTGATATCATACTTACAACTTATGGATTAGTAAGAAATCACATAGAAAGTTTTAAGAAGATTGAGTTTGATTACTGCATCATAGATGAAGCTCAAAATATAAAAAATTCTCTTGGAAAAAATACAGCTGCGGTGAAGGAAATAAAAAGCAAAGTAAGATTTGCACTTACAGGAACTCCTATAGAAAACAATTTATTAGAGTTATGGTCTATATTCGACTTCATTATGCCAGGATATTTATTTCCTAGGAAATATTTTGAGGAGAAATTTATAGGAAAAGAAGATATGGAAACTCTTAGATTATTAGTTAAACCCTTTATCTTAAGAAGGACTAAATCAGAAGTAGTTAAAGAGCTTACAGACAAAATAGAAAAGAAAATGTTGATTTCAATGACATCAGAGCAAAAGAACATATATAAGAAATATGTTAGTGATGTTAAGAAAAAAATCAAGGAGAATAAAGGCAATAAAATAGAGATTTTTTCTTATTTAACAAGGCTTAGGCAAGTTTGTTTAGATCCATCAATCTTATTTGAAGAATATAATGGTGGAAGTGGAAAACTTAACGTTGCTTTAGAGCTGATAGAAAAACAAAACAAAGAAGGTGGGAAGATATTATTATTTTCTCAATTTACTTCAGTGTTAAAGAAAATAGAGCCAATGTTAAAAGAAAGAAATATAGAATACTTATATCTAGATGGTTCAACAAGTTCTAAAGAAAGAATTAATTTAGTTGATGATTTTAATAAAAAGGACAATATAAAGGTGTTTTTAATATCCTTAAAAGCAGGAGGAACAGGACTTAACTTAACTTCAGCAAACCTTGTTATTCACTTTGATCCTTGGTGGAATCCAGCAGTGGAAGCTCAAGCTACAGATAGAGCCCACAGAATAGGGCAAAAAAATATTGTGGAAGTTATAAAGCTTATAGCAAAAGGGACAATAGAAGAACAGATATTAAATTTACAGGAAGCTAAAAAACAACTAGTTAATGAAGTTATTACAGATGATTTCAGAGATATACACAATTTAGATAAGTTAACTATTGAAGAGATAATAGAGGTTATTAACAGAGAATGATAATCCAAATCTTAAGTATATGAACTTTTTCAAAATTTATGGATAATATATATAGATAACACTTTTAGAGGAAGAGTATGTATACAAAAGGAGATTTCCATATGCACACTACTAATTCAGATGGAGAGTATACTCCAACTGAGGTTGTGATTATGGGTAAAGAAAAAGGATTAGATATTATGGCCATAACTGACCATAACACCATGAATGGTGTTGAAGAAGCTATAGAAATAGGAAAAATGATAGATGTTAAAATAATTCCAGGTATGGAGTTATCCACAAGACATAAAGGCAAAAAAATTCATATATTAGGATACTTTATGAATGATGGTTATAAAGATGAGGTATTTCAGAATTCATTAAAATATATGAAGAGCCACGATATGAAGGGATTAAAAAATCTCATAGGGAATAAAGTCTTTATAGATTTTGATTGTATGAATAGCAGAGTGTGTACTCAAACAGGTATAGATTTTTTAAGACATTTTGGAGCAACGGTAGTATTAGCTCATCCTGTAAAAATAAAGCCTTATATATTAGAAGAAATTTTAAATATGCAACTTGATGGTATAGAGGCTATTTACTGGAAAAATTCTCAGGATGAAACTGATTATTTTAAGAAAATAGCTAAAGAAAAAGGGTGGTTTTATACAGCTGGTTCAGATTTTCATACAGACAAAAGGTTAGATAAAAGACATGGCAGAGTTGGGGATGTATTTCTTAATAAAGAGGAAATTGAAAAATTCTTAAATAGAAAGATTTGATTATTAGAAACGTAAGAATTTAAATGTTGTTAAGTTCTTACGTTTTGTTTTTGAGGAAAATTCCACAAAATGATATACTATTTCGTGAATTTGAACCCTTGTTTACAACAAATATAAGGACTAAAATTAAATAGCATTATGGAATTAAATGGAAGAAGGGTAAAGATGTTAAAAAGATCTAATGTACTTTCACTAATGGTTACTTTCTTAATACTTTTGGGGATGTTTTTAGCTCCACCTATACTGCAAAAGCAGCTATTGGAACTAGTGGGTTCTTAAAAACTAATGGAACGTTAATAAAAGATAACTATGGGAATGGACAGGTAGTGAGCTTAAGGGGGACAAATCTTGGAGGATGGATGTTACAAGAAGGATGGATGTCCCCTCTTGGAGTAAAGGATGAATGGACATTAAGGGAGACTCTTACAAATAGGTTTGGAGAAAGCACTAAAGAAAGCTTAATAAGCACCTATCAAAATTCATGGCTAACTACTTCAGATTTAGATAATATAAAGAACATGGGGATGAATTTTGTACGTGTTCCAATATTATATTTAGAACTTATGGACAAGTATGGGAACTGGAAAGCCGATCCTTGGAGTAAACTCGACTGGCTAGTTAGAGAATGCTCTAATAGAGGAATTTATGTTTTACTTGATCTTCATGGAACATTTGGTGGACAAAATACTTTTGATAATTGCGGAGAAGTTAATTCTGACCATCAGCTATGGAAGAATACAGAATATCAAGATAGAACAGTTAAGTTATGGGAAGGTATAGCTAACCACTATAAAGGCAACCCAGCTGTAGCAGGATATGATTTATTAAATGAACCAGACAGAGTAGGAAAGGATCAATTAAATGCTTTTTATAATAGATTATATAAAGCTATACGTGTTATAGATCCAGATCATATGATATACATGGAAGCAGCTTGGGATTGGAATCAATTATATGCTCCATCAGTATATGGATGGACAAATGTAGTCTATGAGATGCATTATTATGCCATGGCTACAGGTGAATCAACTAACTGGAATGTACAAAATAACTTGATAGATAATGCAATTAGAGGAATTAAGGAACACCAAAGTATGTGGAATGTTCCAGTATATGTAGGGGAGTTTTGTGTATTCCAATTTAATGATCTTTGGGAAAAATTCCTTGGAAACTTAAACTCAGTAAATGCATCATGGACAAATTGGACCTATAAAGTAACTTCTGATTATGGAAATTGGGGATATTTTAATAAAAATACTAATGCAGTACCAGACATTAATAATGATAGTTCAGCTACTATAGCATCAAAGTGGCAGAAATTTAATACCTCAAACTTTACACCAAATACAACATTCCAGAACTTGGTGAAAAAATATACTGCGGGTACAACAATACCTCCAGTTGCTACTGGATATTCATATTTAACTTCAAGAGCAAATGGTAATATAATTAGTGCAGATAATTATGGTGATAGTCCATTATTAGCAAATAGGACATCAGCAGGAGATTGGGAGCTTTTTAAAGTTATAAATAATAGTGATGGTACAATATCATTGCAATCTAAGGTTAATAATAAATATGTATGTGCAGACATAGATCAAGGTACAAAACTTATTGCTAGAAGTACATCTATTCAGCAGTGGGAGAAATTCAAGAAAGTACAGCTTGCAGATGGTACAATAGCACTTCAAGCTATGGCAAATAATAAATATGTATGCACAGATGTGAATAATGGCTCAGTCTTATATGCGAATAGAGATTCTGTTGGAGGAGCTTGGGAAGCATTTACTATCACAGCACAATAACAATATTGAGATATAGAAAATAATTTAAAGATTATTTTCTATATCTCTTTTTATTTTAAGGATTGTGATTATATATGAGAGATAGTGATTGTATATATATTTAAATTAATATAAAATAAGTATAAATAATCACAAACAATCATAAATAATCATAAAAAGAAATTGATACATATTCTGGCATGTATGTTGCTAATAAAATAAATAGAAACATTAATTTTAGGGGGTGTACTTATGAAAAGAATAGATAAAATTTATAGTTATCTTGAAGAAAATACTAAAAAACTAACTAAAGAAGAACTATTAAACGACATCGCGTTTACTTCAAATAAAATAGCAGAAGATCTAGATATACTAAGAAATAATGTAAGCAAAGAACTTAATGAATTGTTAAGAGCTAATAAAATAATAAAAATAACTTCTAGGCCAGTTAGATTTTTAAATAAAGCAACAGTAGAAAAAATTCTTAACATTACTTTAGAAGGTGAAATCATTGAAGTTAAAAGTATAAAAGAAATGCTTGAAAATAGTGAAAAAAAAGAACCTTTTAAGTTATTAATTGGGGCAGATAAGAGTTTAAAAAATCAAATAGAGCAAGCCAAAGCTGCAATTCTTTATCCACCTAATGGTTTAAATACGTTGATAGTTGGACAAACAGGTGTAGGAAAAACTTTATTTGCTAACATGATGTACAACTATGGGAAGTTTATGAACATATTTAAGGATTCGGCACCTTTTGTAGTTTTTAATTGTGCTGATTATTATAACAATCCTCAATTACTTTTATCACATATTTTCGGACATATAAAAGGAGCATTTACAGGAGCAGATTCAGAAAAGCAGGGATTAGTTGAAAAGGCTAATGGGGGAATATTATTTTTAGACGAAATACACAGACTGCCACCAGAAGGTCAAGAAATGATCTTTTATTTTATGGATACAGGCAAGTATTGCAAGATGGGAGAAACAGAGAGGGATAGAAAAGCTAATGTGCTTATAATAGGAGCAACTACAGAAGAAACAGATTCTTATATGCTTAAAACCTTTATGAGAAGAATTCCTATAACTATAAACATCCCATCATTACAGGATAGAACAAATGAAGAAAAGATAGAGATAATAAGGCACTTATTTCTTAATGAAGCTCATAGGGTAAACAAATCAATAAAAGCATCTCCAGAAGTGGTGAAAGCTTTGATAGGAAGTGCAAGCTATGGAAATATAGGTCAACTAAAATCGAATATTCAGCTTACTTGTGCAAAAGGTTTTTTAAATAGCATAAATAGCCAGACTGATTATATAGAACTAGATTTTAAAGATTTATCTTCTAATATAAAAGATGGATTTTTTGAAATAGGTAGAGATAGAAAGCAATTTCAGGAATTAAACTCAATTTTGGATTCAATTCTTTATATAAATCCTGATGGGTATAAGGTTATTAATGAAGGAAAAGATTCTTATGAACCTCCCTTTAATTTATATAAGCTAATAGAGGATAAGCTTCTTATATTAAAAGAAGAGGGAATGGATGATGAGTATATAAATAACTTTATAACAACTGATGTAAACATACACATAAAGAGTTTTTACAATAAGTTCAGTAAGAATAAAGAAAATAAAGATGGGTTATTAAAAGTCGTTGATAAAGAAATTGTATATTTTGCACAGGAGATAAAAATCTTAGCAGAAAAGGAAATGGAGAGAAGTTACAGCGAGAGATTTGTTTATGCATTAAGCCTTCATTTAAGCTCTCTATTAAAGAGAATAAAGGATAAAAAATATCAAGAACCGAGAGTTTATAACTCTTCAAATGAAATGGATAAAGAACACTTTTTAGCAGTTAAAATAAGAAAGTTAATAAGTGAAAGATTTAAGATAGAGGTTCCAGAGGTTGAGATAACATATATAACAATTCTTTTAAAATCTGCACAAGAAGAAAAAGGTGGGGATGTTGGCATTATAGTGGCGGCACATGGTAACTCAACGGCAAGCAGTATGGTTAACGTGGTAAAGAGTTTGCTTGGAAATTGTAATTTATGTGCTATAGATATGCCATTAGAAGTGAGTCCTAAAGATATATTAGAAACAGTTATGGTTAAGGTAAAAGAACTGGATGATGGAAAAGGGGTACTTCTTTTAGTTGATATGGGGTCTTTAGCAATGTTTGAATCAACTATAATTGAAAGAACTGGTATACAGGTTAGAAGCATAGACATGGTATCTACTCCAATAATCTTAGAGGCAGTAAGAAAATCAAGCATTTTAGATATGCCTCTTGAAGATATCTATAATTCTCTTAAAAACTTTAGAGGCTATGATGATTCATCAGTTAATGAAAGCAAGTTTATAAATAAAACAATAATAACTGTTTGCTCTTCAGGTAGGGGGACTGCTGAAAAACTTAAAGAAATAGTAGAGAAAACTGTAATAAGTTTAACTGGTGAAAATGTTAATATCATTCCAGTAGGCGTAAAAGAACTTGATAAAACTATTAAACAATTTAAAAAGGAAAACATATTAGCAGTAATAGGAATAAAAAAGCCAACAGAGAATATTCCCTTTATTTCAGTTGAAAAGCTTTTAGATGTTAATGGGGAAGTGATGTTAAGGGAAATTCTAACCAACAATAACTTAACTATAGTAAACGAAGATAAAAATCTAGTAATAAAAGATCTATGTGAAAACAGCTTAGTTGAATTTCTGACTTATTTAAATCCACATAAGATAATAGGAATATTGTTAAGATTTATAGTTGAACTCGAAAAAAATCTTGAAATGGAATTAGATAATAGCATGAAAATATCATTAATTAGTCATGTTGCATATGCCTTAGAAAGAATGATTACAGGAGAGGGATTAATGTATGGTGATGAAAAGGATGGATTTAGTGAAAGAGTTATAAATGCGGTAAATAATTCATGTAAGCTTTTTAATAAAAACTTAAAGATAAATTTAACTGATGATGAAAAATATTATATTTGCAGAATTTTAGTTGAGAAGTATCAAAAAGTACTTATATAAATATCAACTTGTATCAAAATTAAAATTCTTGTATCAAAATTATCATATTTACTTAAAAATGAAGCTCAAATATGGAGAATTAAGCTAAGTTATGCACAAAAATATTCTAATACAAGAGCTTGGCACGGCAATTGCTATATTAAATGGTGTAGAAAGAAATAATGGAGGTGACAAATATGGTAGCAATAATAGTAGGAACTCATGGAGAATTTTCAAGAGAAATAGTTAAATCATCAGAAATGATATTTGGAAAACAGGAGAATATACAGTACGTTACTTTTAATCCTGGTGAGAGTGCAGATGATCTTATAAATAAATATGAGAGTATTATGAGAGAGTTAAATTATGAGGATGGATTGCTTTTTATGGTAGATCTATTTGGAGGAAGTCCATATAATGCTGCAAGTAGAGTAGCTGTTAAGGAAGAACATATTGATATAGTTACTGGTGTAAATCTTCCTATGCTCTTAGAGGTTTTTGCAGTTAGGGATTCAATGAGTATTAAAGAGTTAGTGAAGGTTGCAGAAACAGCGGGGAATATGGGAATAAAAAGCTTTAAATCAAATTTTGTTAACATAGAGGAGGAATTATAAAATGCAGATTAATTTTGTAAGAATTGATGATAGATTAATACATGGACAAGTAGCTACAGTGTGGGTTAAAGAAACAAAATGTAATAAGATTATAGCTTGCAGTGATGAGGTTGCTCAGGACAAGCTAAGAAAAACTTTGCTACTTCAAGTTGCACCAGCAGATATAAAAGCCTATGTTGTATCCATTGATAAAGCTATAGAAGCTTATAAAAATCCCAAGTATAAGGATTTTAAATCAATGTTTTTATTCACTAATCCAACGGATGTTTTAAGAGCAATAGAAGGAGGTGTTGATATAAAGTCTGTAAACGTTGGAGGCATGTGTTATAAAGAAGGAAAAACCCAAATAACTGGGGCAGTATCAGTAGATGAAAAAGACATAAAAGCATTTAGAAAACTTCATGAGTTAGGAGTAGAGCTAGAAGTCAGACAAATTGCTAGCAATCCTAAAATAGATTTAATTAGTAAATTGGATTCATTAAAAGAATAAATATTAGGAGGGAATAATAATGAATACTATTCAAATGATATTAGTTATACTTGTTGCAGCTATTTGTGGTATGGGTAGCGTATTAGATGAAGGTCAAACTCATAGACCATTAGTAGCATGTACTCTTATAGGATTAGTTTTGGGGGATATTAAAACAGGAATTATTTTAGGTGGTACTTTAGAAATGATGGCACTTGGATGGATGAATGTTGGAGCAGCAATGGCTCCAGATGCAGCTTTAGCAAGTGTTATATCAACAATATTAGTAATAGTAGGACATCAATCTATAGGTGCAGGTATAGCAGTAGCAATACCAATAGCAGCTGCTGGACAAGTTTTAACTATATTTGTTAGAACCATAACAGTATTTTTCCAGCATCTTGCGGATAAATATGCAGAAGAAGCTAATTTTAGAGGAATAGAAATGTGTCATTTTATAGCCTTATTATTACAAGGTGTACGTGTAGCTGTACCAGCAGCATTAGTTGCGGCAGTAGCAGGAACAGATACGGTAACAGCTATGTTAAACTCTATTCCAGAAGTAGTAACAAGAGGTTTACAAATTTCAGGTGGATTTATAGTTGTTGTTGGGTATGCAATGGTTATTAACATGATGGAAGCAAAAAGCATTATGCCATTTTTCTTCTTTGGATTTGTATTAGCAGCATTTTTAAACATAAATCTTGTTGGATTCGGAATATTAGGAGTTGTATTTGCAATATTCTATATTCAATTAAATCCTACATTTAATAAAAGTCAAGTTGCAGCAGATGACTTTGACGAACTATAGAAGGGGGCATTAAAAATGAGTGAAAAGAAAATAACTAATAGTGATATTAAAAATATGTTCGTACGTTCTTGGTTCTTATTAGGTTCCTTTAACTTCGAAAGAATGCAATCTGTAGGATTTTGTGTTACATTAATTCCTGCAATTAAAAGATTATATACTAAAAAAGAAGATCAAAAGGCGGCTTTAAAAAGACATCTTGAATTTTTCAATACTCAACCATTTATATCTGCACCAATAATGGGTGTTACAGCAGCTATGGAAGAACAAAAAGCTAATGGGGTAGAAATAGATGATGCTTCAATAAGTGGTGTAAAGGTTGGACTTATGGGACCACTTGCAGGGGTTGGAGATCCAGTGTTTTGGGGAACACTAAGACCAGTAGTTGCAGCACTTGGAGCTTCTATAGCAATTGGAGGAAGTTTACTTGGACCATTATTGTTCTTTGTAATCTTTAATGTACTAAGACTTGCAACAAAGTGGTTTGGATTAAAGTATGGATATCAAAAAGGAACAGAAATAGTTTCAGATATGGCTGGAAACACACTGCAAAAACTTACTCAAGGTGCATCAATATTGGGGTTATTTGTAATGGGTGCATTAGTTTCTAAGTGGACAAGTATAAATGTACCATATGTACTTTCAGAGTATGTGGCACAAGATGGAACAACTGTAACAACAACTGTTCAAGGAATTTTAGATCAACTATTGCCAGGAATATTACCATTAATATTGACTTTTGTTTGTATGAAATTATTAAAGAAAAAAGTAAATCCTATAGTTATAATTTTCTCATTATTTGCTGTAGGTATAATAGGATATGCATTAGGAGTATTAGCATAATCATTAAATTAAGGAAGCTGTCACAATTTAATTGTGATGGCTTTTGGTGCCATAGGCAATTGCTTAAATATACATATAAGCTCCAAAGAAGTTGTTAACTTATCTTATGAAGAAAGGCTTTTTATATTCATCTACAAGTGCTTAATAGATTTTTTATAATAAAAATAATATAGATGTTATTATTACTTAAATTTTAAGAAGGAAATGAGGGAGTGTAATATGAGAAATTTTAAAATGGTCTGCCTTGATATTGATGGTACATTATTAAATTCTAGGCACAAAATAAGTAACAGAACAAAAAATATCATAAAAATAATTTCTAAGGAAGAGAACATTGCTGTGATTTTAGTTTCTGCTAGAATGCCTAAGGGAATACTGCCTTTTCACAAAGAGCTTGGAATAATTGAACCGATTATTTGTTATAGTGGGTCTTTAATAATAGATGAAAAAAGAGAAGTGATAACAACAAAAGAAATTGAGATAGAGGATATAAAAAATATATACAATACAGCTAAAGATGAGAATATTCATATTAGCTTATATAGAGATAATGAATGGTTTGTAGAAGAGATAGATGAATGGGTAAGACAGGAAAGTGAAATAACAAAAATAATTCCTACAATAATAAACTTTCAGGAGTTAATAGAAGTATGGAGAAAAGAAAAAAAAGGAGCAAATAAAATATTATCTATGTCAGATGTAGAAAATATCTCTAGGTTGGCAGATAAACTAAAAGGAGAAAAGTTTGAAGGGCTAAATATATATCCATCTAAAACAACTTATTTAGAAATCATGACTAAGAAAGCATCAAAGACTTCTGCTATAGAATTTTTATGTAATAAGCTAAATATAGAGAAAGAAGAAGTGATAGCAATAGGGGATAACTATAATGATATGGACATGCTTCAATATGCTGGGGTAGGCATAGCTATGGGAAATGCTCCAGATATAGTTAAAGAGAAGGCTGATGATATTACATCTACAAATGACGAAGATGGTGTTGCTAAAGCATTAGAAAAATATTTTTTATATAATTAAATAGAAAAATATTTAAATATAATCTCTAGGAATTATTTTCTGGAGATTTTTATAGTTTTTATCTGAGTTTTTAAAGATTAGTGTATAATTGAAATAATTATATATTTTAAAGGCGGGAAATCATGAAGAAGATATTATTGTTATTAGCAAAAGGCTTTGAAACTTATGAAGCAAGCGTATTTATTGATGTTTTAGGATGGAACTTAATAGACGGAGATAAAACAACACAAATAGTTACCTGTGGAACAAATAGAGAAGTAGTTAGTACATTTGGACTTGTGGTACATACAGACATAACACTTGAAGAAGTTAATGTAGATGATTATGAAGCTTTAGCAATTCCAGGAGGTTTTGAAGAATATGGTTTTTATGAAGATTCCTATAGTGAAGAGTTTTTAAATCTTATAAGAGAGTTTTACAATAAGGACAAAATAATAGCCTCAATTTGTGTAGCTGCATTACCACTTGGAAAAAGTGGAGTTCTGACAAACAAAAGGGCTACCACATATAATTTAAATAACGGAAATAGACAAAAACAATTAAAAGAATTTGGGGTAGATGTAATTAATGAACCAGTAGTTATAGATGGGAAAATAATAACTTGTTGGAATCCTTCAACTGCAATAGATGTAGCTTTTAAACTTCTAGAACTAGTAACTTCAGAAAGTAATACTGATTATATAAAAGAGATTATGGGATTTAAAAAGAATGAAAACAATCAGTAATATGAGATTATAGATTCTGTTAAAATTCTTATTAAACAAGCGGTCTCAAGAACCCTATATAGTTTAACATAGATTAATAAAAATCAGCGACTCCTTGGAGCAATGTCATTAAGTTAAGATGATACACTCAAAGAGTAGAGTATGTAGAAATACATGCCCTGCTTTTTTTT
>NZ_JAKGTG010000050.1:0-16209 GCF_022324845.1 Clostridium sp. YIM B02506 | reverse complement strand
AACTGGAAAGCAAATTTCCAGTTATATAAATGAACATAATTTATAATTCACACAAAATTTTTCACATTCTCATTTATTTTGAGAACTACTTTTTTACGCCATAACCTCCATATAAAGAAGCCACATCCCTAATGGTTATAAAAGCATCTGGATAACTATTTTTAACATAATCTATAACTTCATTTTTAATTTTTCTTTTTAGATGAATCATGAGTATACGCTTTTCATTCACTCTTCCATAGGCTTTTATTTCAGTAACCCCAATTTTTTTATCTCTTAAATATTGAGCAAGCTTATTGCCATCTTCCTTATTTAAAATAATCTCTAAAGTTACTAATCCATAATTTAATCTTTCCTCTAAAGATAAGCCTACAAAATGTCCTAAAGCGTAACCTAAAGCATAGGCTATCATTCTGTTTGGATAACTAGTTATATCAACAATTATTCTGCTTACAACCACTAACCAAAGCATAATTTCAAAAAAAGCAATAATTGAAGCAATAGTTTTTTCTTTTTTTGTTATGAATATTGTTTTAACTGTGGTTAAGGACACTTCTATAATTTTGGCTAAAAAGATAATTAATGTACTTAATATCATTTTCTACACCTCCTATATAAAGTTTTCTCTAATAATACTAAATTTATAGTTATATATCAATAAAAGAAGGTGAAGAAATAAATTATTTTCTCCACCTTCTTTTGGTTAAATATTAAATCCAAGGTAATAAAATGTAAACTGATTTATTTAAAACTATACTGCATTGTGAACGAAGGATGCTATTCTATCAACTGGTATATCACTAACTGCACCAGTATTAAAAGGTCTTCTATTACCATTATGGTTGCAACATTGATTGCTATTTCCTGAATTTATTTGATAATACTCATCACAAGCGCTACCTAAAGGGCATGCTGGGGGAGCCCCTGTTTCATTTAATAGCCTTATGAAAGTTGGGTTTACTGCTAAAAGTACTCCTGTAAACCCTTGACCAGATAAACCTCCACTTGTTGTGAATACTGTAACTGTTTCACCTATATATCTAGCCATATGAGCTACAAAATTACAATCTGAACCGTTAGCCATTTTGAATTTCCTCCTCTGTAATAAATTTATCATTAAGCTTAATGATATGAGACAAAGTATCTTGATATATATTATGAGCGAAAGATTTATGTTGTTACAAAAAAATACAAAATATTTATAGAAAATACATTTATATACAATTAGAGATGGCGAAATATATTTGTATAATATACTCTCCTCTTGGCAAACTAATTTTTAGAAAATCCAATAGAAAGGATGTTAATTATGAATAATACAAATGGAATATCAGTTTATAGTGAAATCGGAAAACTTAAAACTGTTTTACTACATTGTCCAGGATCGGAGTTAGAGAATATAGGACCTGCACACTTGCAACAGCTTCTCTTTAACGAAATTTTATATATAAATCAAGCTCAAAAAGAGCATAATCAATTCTCAGATATTTTAAAAAAAGAAGGAGTTGAAGTTCTTTATATTACAGAACTTATGGCTGAGGTCTTAAAAGATAATAAAATAAGAAAAGAATTTTTGGATGACTTTTTGAAAGAAGGAAATGCAGATGTAACTGGCTTAAAAGAAAACATCCTTGAATATTTAAATCAGTTTTCACCAGAGGAATTAATAAAGAAATGTATTGGAGGAATAAAAAGAGGGGATATACAAGACAAAAGAGCAAATAATCTCGAAAATATGGTGAAAAATGCTCATCCTTTTTACATAGACCCTATTCCTAATTTATATTATCAAAGAGATATATTTGCCTCTGTAGGAAAAGGAATTTCCTTAAGTGTAATGGCAAATAAAGTGAGAGATAGAGAGGTTTTATTACCTGAATACATATTTAAATATCATCCAAGATTTAAAGGTACAGAGATGTGGTACCATAGGCAAAAAGCACACACCATAGAAGGTGGAGATATATTAATCTTATCTGATAAAGTTGTTGCCATAGGTATAAGTCAAAGAACCCATCCAATAGCTATAGAAAAATTAGCGGAGAAACTACTGTCATCATCAGAATCTTTTGAAGTGATTTTAGCCTTTGATATACCTAAAGAAGATGCCTATATACATTTAGATAGAGTATTTACAATGGTTGATTACGATAAGTTCACTATATATCCACAAATACAGGAACCACTAGATGTTTATAGTATAACTATGGATAAAAATAATAAAATAAAAATCATATATGAACATGATGATTTAGCAAAAATATTAGCAAAACATCTTAATTTAGGTACAGTTAATTTAATAAAATGTGGAGATGGAGATCCAATAGCTGCTAACAGAGAGCAATGGAGTGATGGAAGCAATACTTTAGCTGTAGCGCCAGGAAAAGTTATATGTTATGACAGAAATTATATAACTAATAATGCTTTAAGAAAAAATGGCGTGGAGGTTTTAGAAATAGAATCTTACGAGCTGTCTAGAGGCGGTGGAGGCCCTAGGTGTATGAGCATGCCTATAGTTAGAGATAAATCGTAAAAGTGACAACTAAAACCACATAAGTTTTCACTTTATTTCAAAAATACTAATTTAGTGAGAAAATATTATTAAAATATTATCTTTAAGTGATTATTATTAAAATTAATATATAAAAAACAAATAAAGTGAAAACTTGAGTATGGTACTGTATGAAGTAGTATTTAAGAAATAAATTAATGAGAAGGCTTCTCTAATGAAAAAACAATTATGAATTTTTTGTTACAATATAAATATATGCGAAAGTAATTAAGAGAGGACGTGAGTATTATTTGAGGGAGCTTTTAAGTAAATTCAAAGAAGTTACAGTATCAGTATTGCCTATAACTATAATTGTGTTAATACTTAATTTTACCATTACTCCTATAGAGTCAGATCTAATATGGAGATTTCTAATTGGGGCTGTATTTATAATAGTTGGATTAGGAATATTTTTATTTGGTGCTGATTTAGGAATTCAACCCATAGGAACTTTAATGGGGTCAACACTAACAAAAACTAAAAAAATATCAATAATAATTTTATTTGGTTTTGTTTTAGGATTTTTTATAACCATAGCAGAACCAGATTTGCAAATACTAGCAAAACAAGTAAACGAAGTTACATCTGGAGCAGTATCACAAGCTGTATTATTGATAGTTGTTTCTTTAGGGGTAGCGGTACTACTTGTAATAGGTTTATTAAGAGTAGTTTTTAATATAGCCTTATCTAAAATTTTAACAATTCTTTACGGGATAATATTATTACTATCTATCTTTACTTCATCTGGTTTTTTAGGAATATCCTTTGATGCGGCAGGAGCCACAACAGGATCTATGACAGTTCCTTTCATATTAGCTTTAGGTCTAGGAATAGCATCTGTAAATGGGAAAAAAACATCAGAAGAAGATAGCTTTGGGCTAGTAGCTATAGCATCTATTGGACCCATAGCATCTGTACTCATAATGAGTATCATATCAAAAGTTGAAATTTCAGCAGAACTTTCTAATAATAATAATGAAGCTGTAAATGGAATTCTTTCTCCTTATATACATGAGATACCAAAGATGCTATTAGAAGTAGCAGTAGCCTTATTACCATTAGTAGTACTATTTTTAATATTTCAAATAATATATTTTAAATTATCAAAAAAGAAATTTATGAAAATACTAAAGGGAATGGGATACACATTTATTGGATTAGTTTTGTTTTTGACTGGAGTAAATGCAGGATTTATGGAAGTCGGAAGCGAAATAGGAAGAGCAGTGGCTTTATTAGAAAATAATTGGATTCTTATACCAATAGGGTTTATACTAGGATTTACAGTTATATTTGCAGAACCAGCTGTTCACGTATTAAATGAGCAAGTTGAAGAGGTTACAAGTGGTCATATAAAGAAAGAATTTATATTATATACACTATCTATAGGAGTAGCAATAGCAGTTTCATTATCTATGATAAGGATAATGGTGCCTTGGATGAAATTAGCATACTATCTATTACCAGGATATATAATAGCTATAATTCTTTCATATAAGGTTCCTAAAATATTTGTAGGAATAGCATTTGATTCAGGGGGAGTAGCCTCAGGGCCTATGACTGCAACCTTCATTTTAGCCTTTGCCCAAGGAGCAGCAGATGCCATAGACAGTGCAAATGTTCTTATAGATGCATTTGGTGTAATAGCAATGGTAGCATTAACACCACTTATAGCTATACAAATTTTGGGGTTGATTTATAAACGTAAGACCATGAAGGAGGGAGTTCAGTTAGATGGTAAGTAATCCAAGAAACTCTGGGTATTCAATGTTTATAGCGATAGTTAACTTTGGAGTTGGAAGTAAAATATTGAAAGAAGCAAAAAAAGAAGGAGTATCAGGCGGAACCATATTTTTAGGAAAAGGAGCAGCAAAAAATCATATACTAGAACTATTAGGACTAGATAAGGTTAAAAAAGAGGTAGTCTTAATGGCTTCTTGTAGTGACATTGAAAATAAGGTTCATGATATACTAACCAAAAAATTTGCTCTCCATAAACCTAATCATGGAATACTATTCTCAATTGAAGTTAACAAAGTATTTGGATCAAGGGTATGTAGTGCAAATAGTGAAAAACAAGAGGGAGGATCTATGGAAGATTTAAAGGAAAAAAATGATTATGAAGCTATTTTCACCATAGTGGATAGAGGAAATGCAGAAGATGTTGTAGAAGCAGCTACACTAGCTGGAGCACAAGGTGGGACTATAGTCAATGGAAGAGGATCTGGAGTCCACGAAAACAGCCAATTCTTTGGAATGACCATAGAGCCAGAAAAAGAAATAGTCATCATACTCATCGAAAAATCAAAAACAAATGATGTGGTTACAGCAATTAGAGAAAAAGTTGATATAGATGAACCTGGCAAAGGAATAGTATTCATAATAGATGTAAACAAAACTTCAGGTTTGGTAAACGTAGATAATTTATTATAAATATTAGAATATTTTTAAAAGCACTGATTCAAGAGAGTCAGTGCTTTTTCATTGGGAATATACCTTTTAAAGGGAATAAGGACTATATGGCAACTGATTGTCCAGGAGCATTAATGGAATATATGGGTGATATAAATGGAGCTGCAGCTTTTATACCTAAAGCAACTTAAAATACTACAACTAATCAGAATGGAGAATCAATTGGTGTGTTGTAGCTAAAAGTGGACTTAATGCAAGACGTGGAGATGGTACAATATTTATTTAACCTGACTTTAATATATGTTGGATAGGAAATTGTTGTTACAATTTAACATTAAATACAAGCTAGGAAATTAGGTGTTTTTATTTATTAATTTTTAAAATAGTATGTAGATTTTTTTGTTGTTTTATATACATGTTTGTCGAAAATATTGCTTGTCATTAATCCGCAGAATATACTGAAATAAAAGAAACCATCACGACTTCCAATCAGTAAATGGTTTCTTCACAATAAATTGTAGTTTATTGAATATATCAATTATAAACATATGTTCTCTAAAGTGCAATAGTATTTTAGGAGGATAAATGAATCAAGAAAGAATAGATGCTAAAAAATTGTTTAAAGAAAAAAATTATACTAAAGCAGTGGAGTTGTATGTTAAGGTTTGGGATGAAGATAATATTGATAAATGGGTAGGTTGGGAATATGCTACTTCCTTAAAGAATCTAGGAAATATAGATGAGGCGCTTAAAGTATGTAGAATTCTATATAAATACGAACCTACATTTAAATATAATAATGATTTATATTCATGGACTTTATATGAAAAGTATTTTAAGAATTTGGATGCAAAAGAAAAACCAAAAAGTCTAAATCATCTTTTAAAAGTAGCTGACTTTATAGTTAATATAACTAATCAATCTGATAAATCGCCATATGAAAGAACTATATGGAGAGTTGTAAAAATATACAAAGAAAGCGCTGATTTACAAGCAATGCTTTATTGGTTGAAAAAATTAGATGTAAATAAGTTGAGCGATATCTGTGTTAAGGTGAAAAGTAATAATAAAGAGAGAGAATTGGCTTCACAAAAGGAAGATTGGTTTTATTTAATGAGCAAATGTCTTAAGGAAGTAAAGGAATATGATGAGTGTATCAATATGTGTGATTTGGCTCTCAATAATATAAATAAGTTTCACAATGATAGAGATAAATGGATACAAATGGAAAAAGCACAATGCATGGCGAACTTAGGTAAAGAAGAGGATTCCATCAAATTATTAGAGGGAATATTAATGAAAAAAAATCATTGGGTTATACACTATACGATTTTTAAGATAAAAGTTAAAGTTGGAGATATTAAAGGTGGATTAGCTAGTGCGTATGCAGCAGCTTTATCAAAAGATCCAATGAAATTAAAAGTTAATTTATACTATGAAATAGGTCAAATATTAGAAAATAATAAGAGTTATGAATATGCATTAATGCATTATATATTAAGTAGAAAAGTAAGAGAAGAAAATGAATGGAAAGTGTCAAGCCAATTAAATGAAGCAATAGATAGACTTAAAAATATAACTGCTATTAATAATATGGATATTGAGAAAGAATTAAATAAGTTTTGGACAAGTGGCAAGCTGGAAGGAACCGAGAGAGAAGATGGTTACATATTAAGAATAATGCCTAATGGTAGAGCAGGCTTTATAAAAACAAATATAGAAAATTATTATTTTAAAACATCTTCTTTTTTATCACATAAAAAATTTATCAAGGAAGGAACAAAGGTTACTTTTAGTATTATGGACTCTTTTGATATAAAAAAAAATAAAGATACAAAAGAGGCTATAGATATTTTATGTATTTAAACAAATTTTAGGAGGAGAAACATGGGCAAGAAAAAATATTATGCTGTCCGTAAAGGTAAGGTTCCAGGAGTATATGAATCATGGGAGGAATGCAAAAAAGTAATTGATGGATTTAGTGGTGCAGATTATAAAGCATTTGGAAGTAGGGAAGAAGCTTTAGCATATGCAGAAAATAGGGATATAAGCAAATCTCACAAAGAAAAGGCGCAAGAAGTAGGTGCTGTAATAGCTTATGTAGATGGTAGTTATTCTGATACAGCAAAAAGATATTCCTATGGATGTATTATGATAACCCCAGAAGGTGATATTATAAAAAAATCTGGATATGGAGAAGATCAGAGAGCTTTAAATATTAGAAATGTTGCAGGGGAACTTCAAGGGGCAATGTATGCTGTAAAATCAGCTTTAGACTTAGGATATAAAAGGCTTATAATTAGGCATGATTATATAGGGATATCTAAGTGGTTTAATGGAGAATGGAAAGCCAAGGATGAAATAGTAAAAATTTATGTTGAATATATGAGTAAATTTAAAAATAGAATTGAAATAATGTTTGAAAAAGTTACTGCTCATAGTGGAGATTATTATAATGAAGAAGCAGATAAATTAGCTAAAAATGCTATTATGTTAAATAATAAAAAAGAGTTGTTGGACAATGAAATAAATAATTCTAATGAGGACAGCCAACGTGAAAAAATTATTAATTTGATCAATGATTTAATAATGGAAACGAATGAAGTTATGGAGTTTTTAGGGATAAGCAGGCAGAAATTAACGGCTATTAATAAGCAACAAAAATTAATTCCTATTAAAAAAGATATATATTTGAGAATAGACATAGAGAATTTTATGAAAGAAATAAGTGAAAAATAGGAGGGAATATTTTGGTAGATAAAATTAAGAAAAAGTTGGAAGATTTAATTGAAGAAATAGAGGGTGTATGCGAAATTGAAGATATTAGTTTTTCATATGAAAAAAATAGTGATTTATTAACGCAAGTTACATTAAATAGTAGTACAATCCTAAGGCTATACAGTACTAAAAAGGGATTAAAAATAGATGATTCTGTAGCAAAAGATAAGGAAGTAGCGAATAAAGTAATAAATAAGTGGAAAGAATTACATTATAACGAAATAGAAAATAAAAATTTTACATATAAAAAAGTTAAAGATTTTTCTAAAAGTAAAGAGAATCTATTAGGATTAGCAGAAGGTGGATTTGTATCTAATGAATATAAGGGAAATTCAAACATATATGATTTCTGTATAGTTATAGAAGATAAAGAGGTATGTGAGAAAGTAACAATAAATTTTTATAAGACTGGAAGTATAATGGTTCAAGGGTATACAGGTAATTTATGGGAAAGGGTATGTAGGGCAATAGAGGAAGGCATAGATTGTGATGTTAAAGATATATTTAGAAGAATAGCTACAGAAGCATTAAATATAGAGGATGATACAAAGGATGATTTTAGTAAGTATGATGAAAGTCTTAAAGAAAAATTAACAGAGCAAGTATATAATTATCTCAGCATAGAGGATAGAGAGTATTTAACTTCATCTGAGAAATTAATTCAAGAAAAAGTTAAATTTCGTAGATATAATAGTATATTGTGCCCAGCGGTACTATCTCTTGAAGGATTTTTTAAGATATTAATAGTGAAGTTAAAAATATTAAAGACTTATGAAATATCTAATTCTAAATTTAATTTTGGATGTATATTTGACGATAAACACAAGCTTTTAGATTCTAAATATAGAATAATGACATGCAAAGATGAAATGCATAGAAAAGAAATTAAAGAAGTTATAGAGTTATTATATAGTAAAATAAAAGCATTCAGAAATCCTGCATGTCATAGTAGTGGAGGAATGGGACCGTATAGTTCAAATGTTAGAAGTTTTGAAAGATGTAAGGAAATATATGAAAAAGAAGTAATTCAGTGTATAAAGGATTCATATTATACTGTGTACAAGTAAATACTTATCTGTTAATATAAATAATAAAGAAAGGTTGGTGAAGTGATTGTGATAAAGAAACATTATATTAATAATTTGTGTAATAATGAGTTTTCATATCATGATGACATTATCATTTGGGAAATAGATTTTAATAATCGTAATAGAACATGTGTATTGCAATCAAGTTCATCATATAATCCATGTGACTATATACAAGATTTGTTTAGAAGTGTAAAGGAAATAAATCCAGAAATATGTAATATGTTTATTGACCTAAAAAACTTTTATGGAGATTATACTGATTCATGGTTTTGGAAATGTACTTTTATCTTAGATTCATGCAGAAATTTAGATGATGTTGTATTTGAAGATATACAAGATATTAATTTGACTAAAGATGAGAATCAGATAATAAAAGAATATCTGTATAGATGCGTTCAAAAAGAAGCATTTATTTAAAAGTATTTATATATAATTAAATTAAAACTGCACTTCTTTAAAATAGAAGTGCAGTTTTAATTTAAGGAATTACTACATTAATATATACATAAAAAATATAGAATAATACAAATCGCTGAAAGTCTTGATTTTACTATATTCCTTAACATAGAAAAATACACAAAAACACATCAATCTAATCTAGAAGTAGGGGGGGAATCCCTCTAGGTGCACCAATTTCTTTTCTCCAGTTTTTAAAGTCACCTTATAGGCTCTTAAAGCTTTTTGGGGCAATTAAGTTTCTGATTTAGGTTGTGAAAGTGACTTCTAACAATCCTCCCCCTTAACCCTCACAAATTATCCCCGAGCACATCCAACCTTTCAAAAGTAAATAACCCACACCATCCCCCACCTTTAGACATATTATATTACTAAGTTTCATTTTTTGTGAAAGGAGGTAGTATAAATGACTGAGAGCATATTAACACGTATTTCTTTAGAAGTGGAATATAAAGCTGGCTTAGATAAAGAAGGAAAAGATGTGTTTAAAAAGCAGAGCTTTATAGGCATAAAAGAAGATGCTTCTGATGAGGCTTTATGCATAATAGGCAACTCAATAGGTGATGTTTTAGATACTCAAATATATAGAGTATCTAAAGGACTAAAATATGAACTGATTAATTTATAAAAAAATATAAATTTGTTTTAAGGTAGTAATAGTCTAGTTTTAGACGTTGCTACCTTTCTTTTTAACTATATTTACCATACGGATTTCTATATTTCGACATATATATATTAATATCAAGTGAAAAATTTTTCATGTAGAAATTATTCTTAGTTGAATAAATAATGAGAAAATATCTCCCTCTTAATATAAGATTTAAAGGCTTAGTAATTATGCAAAAGATAAAAAAATTGAGGTGATTTTATGAGTCAAGATGACTGTGACTATGAATATATAGAACAGCTTGTGTATAGAGTTCAAAATGGTGAGATTGAGGCAAAAGATCAATTAGCTATAAGAGTTAAATACTTTATTAGAAGCATAGTTAAAAAGTATCATATCAATTCCTATAGGCGTAGAGATAAAGTCAGTGAAGGTTATGAGATTATGTTTAGATGCATCAAGGATTATGATGTAAAGAGAGGAAAGTTTTTTCCTTTTATAAGAAGATGTATAAACAATCACTTTATAAATTTATTAAAAGCTACTAAAAAAGGTGAATTTAAAGATGGAAAAAAGACTTTGATTATAGATGAAAAACTAGAGAATGTGCTATTTTATGAAATGGATTATCCAGAAGATATTTTATATGAAAAGTTTAATATAGAGGTTTTAAGAAAAGCTCTAAGATCATTAAATAAAAAAGAACTTGAGCTAATTAAGTATAGATATTATGAAAAAAAGACTCTAAAAACCTATGCTAAAGATAAAAGTATTGATTATAGCACTGCCATTAGGCGTAATAAGGCTGTTCTTGAAAAGTTAAAAAAGCTTATAAATAAGGAATTAAAAAACCATAGGGACTGATTAAAAAATTGTAAAAAGAGAGGCTGAGATAATTCAGCCTCTCAAATTTTTTTAAGGAATTAGTCTAAACTAATTCAGTGCTTCTTCTTTCATTTAGCTTTGCAGAGTAGAGAGAAACAAGATCATTACCTTTGGATGTGAAGATGTTTTGCTCTAGAATGTCATTAGCTAATTTGGTTACTTCTTCTTTAGTTAGGTCACTTCTAACATCTGAAATGGAGAACGTTGCCTTATCTCCACTTGAGGTTACAAATACAAGTGTTAAAGAATAATTCATTTTTTTCACCACCTTTTAATTATTTTTAATACATATATTAAGCTTCATCTATGATAGAAACTTCATTTAGCATAAAGTATCTAGTAGATGAGCTTAACACTGCAGCAATTGACTTTGCAACTATTACTACATTACTTACAGGAGCATCTACTTTTACATTAGAATAGCTCTTTTTTCTAAAGGTATCTGCACCAGCATCATTTGTTCCAGACTTTACTTCTATTACTAAAGAAGTGGTCTTTGGTTCTTTGATAGCCTCCATAATATCACCTCCTTTCAAAATAAAATGTCTATACTATATAAGTAAAACAATAAATAAAAAAGTGGCGTTTTTTAGAGAAAAAGTTTGTTTTTTTGTGAAAGAAGTCAGTGTTTAATGACCTTCTTAGAACTTCTACAGAAGGAATTTAATGGAGATGCACTTATACGCTGTAGAGACTCTTCCCAAGTCTCTTTAGATTCCTTTTAGGAACGCTCCTACAGGGTAGAAGTACATAGAATCATATAGTCATAGAATCATATAGTCATAGAATCATAGGATCATAAAATCATAGAGTCATAAGCTCATAAAGTAGCATAGTATAAATAGTAGATTAAATAGGTAATATCGGGGGAAGATTTATGAAAAATAAAAAAACTGAAGGATTAGGTGCTAATGATGAGATTACACAGGGAGGAGAATGGGTAAGTGGTGAAAAGCAGGTTGGGCAAACTATAGTAGATTTTGGGTTCGAACCTGAAGAAGTTTCTGTGAAGAAACAAGTGGAAGAAAAGAGCATATCAGTTCCTAAGATTGAAAAGAGGTTTAGTAGACTTAATTTTTTATCAGTAAATGATGAGGAGCCAACATTAAGAAAAACCTATAATCTTAAGGAATCTATCGTAATAATGATTAATCAATTAAAGCTTGTTCATCCAAATGCCAATGCAAGATTTAATTCTATAGTTGAAAAAGCAATAAAACACTACTATAAATACATTATGGAAGAAGGCGGAAGCCAAGAAGAGTAGATAAATTAGCATTAAGAAAAGAAACATCATGGATAAATAGTTAGAATTTATAATTTTATTAAATAAATATATCCTCAAAAGCATTGATTTAGATGAGTCAGTGCTTTTTCATTTCTAAAACTACCATAATAGTTTCTAAAAATGAGCCGTAGAGTAGGAGGAATGTATAAGAGTAAAGCTGTGTGGAATAAGGCGATTATATTTTTGAAGCATAAAGTTTAAACAAACTATTTTTATAAAATAAATAGTGGAATAGTATCCCATAGCATAGTCGAAACTTTTGTTATTATTCCTGTTTTCCAAGTATATGTAGAGGTGATATTATGATTATGCTAAGAAAAAATATAAAGGTATAATAGTTAGAATTATTAGTATATACAAATGTTGAAATAGATTAAATAGGAGATTTTAAAATGAATATTAGCAACTAAAAGTTCATAGATAATCCGAATGTCATGGTGATTATAACAAAATAATTAGTTTTTATATTTGTAAAAGCAATAAGCGATAAGGGGTATTAAATATATGAAGTTGATTCATGAATTGATTAGTGAAGATGAATCTGCAAAGAAAATATTATTAAAATGGGAAGATGAAGCAATAAATAAAATAGAAATTCTACATCCGTGCGAAGAGAATAATGAGAAGGTGTTACTAAACTTGCAGGTAACAACAAAGTCTTTATTAGGAGCAATAGCGTATAATACTGGTGGTATATTTATAGAATACGGATGGATTAGAATTTTGGGCAGCGGAAGTAATAAAATTAATAGAGATGTTTCATCATGGAATGGGCTAAATAGTAATAAAAAATTAAATGGAGCTTTATTAGTTGCAGATGATGTTTTAGGGGGATTTTTTGCAATAAATGGAGGTGCATTTATCGGGGAGATGGGGAATGTGTTCTACCTTGCTCCAGATACATTAGAGTGGGAAGATCTAGATTTAAAATTTGCAGATTTTATTTATTGGACTTTCACAGGAGATATAAACAAATTTTATGAAACATTTAGATGGCAAGGATGGAAAGATGAGATTGGCAAGATAACTGGAGATGATGGGATTTCAGTGTATCCTTATCTTTGGGCGGAAGATTTAGATGTAGAAATACGGTCAAGAAAGAGAGTTCCCATTGAGGAATTGTGGGGAATTACTATGGAGTTTAGAGAGCGGTTCGGTTTAAACTAGAGAAACTTTTTAGAACGTATTACGAATTAAGAGGAGTACTATAAGGGATCATAGGGAGAAAATTATATCAATATGATGTAGTGGGAGATGAGATGATTTGAGTGATTTTTTTGAAAGGCATGAACCCGCAAGTAGTAGAGCGAATGTGTTCGGATGGATTAGTATTAAAGATGATAAATATAAGCTTTTATCGGAGGCTCCAGATTTAATAAATAGAATTAATCAATATATAATAGAAATAAACGGATTTAAAAAATTCATTGAATATTTAGGGAAGGATAAGCAAATTTATTCTTGTTGTTATTTTAAAAATAAATCTGAAATTTTGACAAAGATCCAAAAATATATTAAAAAGAAAGCACTAATAAAAGAAGAATTTGCTGAATCTAATATAGTTGATGAACTCTATTATAAAAAAATATATAGTATAAAAGATTTTGACATCGAGTTGTTTAAAGATTCTTATTGCGATACTTTATTAGTTTTTTCAAATGATAAACTTGAAGAAAATACATTGGTAGAAATATTAAAAAAGTTAGATTTCTTTTGTCAACCAAAGGATCTCGGGGGGTATTTTCCAACTGAAAATGTTATTTCTTCATTAATAGCAAAAGAAATGGGATTAGTTTATGTTGTAAGGCATTATTGTAATTGGGATGAAGTAAATGAAAGAGATATATTTGTTAGTTATTCAAAAGAGAAATTATAAATATAGTTTTGTAAAGGATAGTATATTATGAAAAAAGTATCTTCTTTAGGATCTGTAGGAGTTTTATTGGGCTTAGTAATATCAAGATTTACTGTGATTAAGTATGGGGTTAATGCGAGACCAATCATACTATTTACTATACTAACAGTTTGTATGTTATGTGAAATATTATTAATAATTAGAAGAGAGTATATAATTGCAGTATGTTCATTGTCTATGATAATACCTTTAGTTCTTATAACAATTGGGGTGTATTTAGATAACGTAATTGTAGATTTTATTGGAATAGGATTAATATTTATATTAATTCCACTTATGATAAAGTTTCTAAAGAGATATAAAAATAATTCTAGTATTAAGTAGTTTGTAAATTGTTAAGTTAGGGGTAAAAGATGTTAGATAAGATCAAGAAAAAAGTCATAAATATTTTAGATTTAAGTAGTGATAGGTTACCTTTTGGATTTTTTGCAGCAATAGTAGTTATAACTTCTATAACTACTAAAAGAATGGGTTTCAATTCAATTATTATATTATTAGTTACAGTAAGTGTATTAATGCTATTAGCAACTATTACACAGATCATGAGACATGATAGAAATAAAAGAAATATTTTAATTTATTTTGGAGCGACATTAGCATGCATAATTATGACTATAACAGCTGAGAGATTAGAATATTATTTAAGAATAGGTGATTCAATAATGTTTGCTAATATTATAAAGATATTCTTAAGTGGATTGGCTATAGTTGCGGATATAATTGGAATATTCCAAATCAAAAATAAGATTAATAGCAAAGGAAAAAAGCTTACATTAATTATCATAATGATATATTTTAGTATGATAGCTATACTAGCAATAGTTTTTTTACCTCCTAAAAACATATGACACATAAATAATATAAAAAGATGACCTAAACATTAGTCGTAGTTTTTTGTTCTATAATATATTTATTTATTAAAAAACAATACGTAGGGGCAATTATATTTCTAGTGATTTCTATACCACTTAGCGTAGTTGCTGTTGGAATGTATCTAGGAAATATGGAATTATTAGAATTAGGACTAGTATTATTTTTACTACAACTGGAAGTTTAGCTTTAGTTTTACCTAGATTTATAAAAAATAGCTAAAGTATATGTAATGAGAATGTATAAATACGTGCAGGAGTTATTTATAGTAAAGGAGACTAAGATGTGTTTATAAGAATTTTTATTCGTTCTAATACAGTAGATGAAGCTAAGGAAGTGTATCAAAACTTAATTAATGAAACAAAACAATTTATTAAATCTGAAAAAATAGAGAAAATAGAACCTTATTGGAAATATGATGATACACATGTTATAGAAGCGAATATATTATTAAATTGCCACTTAGATAGTATTCAATTTAAAGAATTTTTATATAAAATATCAGATAAGTGGGAGTTCTTTGGTATTCCTGTAGATGAAGCATTAGCATCTAGAAATGTAGATGGATGTAAATACATTATTGATGAAATTGATATGATAAATATATTCTATTAATTAAATTTAATATATTTAAAAATTAATAAGCATAAAATTTAACCACAGCTAATAGTTAAACATAAAAGTATTCAATATACTTGGATAGTTTATTGTTTTATAATTAGATACCAACTCCAAAAATATTTAATGTTTCTTAATATTATGAAAGTAGGTCTATAAATTGAAAGATAAAAGAGCGCTTATGTCTATATTATCCATTGCTTGTGGACTTTTTGGGTATTTTTGTTGGAATAATGTTCGAAGTGAATTTAGAATTTTATTTTTAGTTGCAGTATTCATATTAGTAATGGCGTATATTATGGAAGGCAAAAAAATAATTATAATAAGGTTTCATTAAAAATAAGTATACTAGCGTTAATGTTATCTGTAACTCTTTTTGTGAATGAACTTATTACGTATAAGTATCCTGAATTCTTATATTTACAAGGATATATCATTTCTTTAACTATTGTCATAATTAGTGTTATGCTAATTGTTAGTGCAATTTATTATATTAAAGCATCTAATAGAAGAAAGCGTGCTTTAATGATAGCAATTATATCATTTATGATATTATGTGTAATAGTTATAATTATAGCTGCGGTACTAAAAAATAAATAGATATTATAGTTTTTAGAAAACAGGTGATTGAATGAGATTTAAAAATAAAAAAAGATTTTTAATTTTAATCAGAGTGTCGACAAAGTCGACACTTTTTTCTTTTTAATATAAAATATTATTGGGTGATAAATTATGTTAACA
>NZ_JAKGTG010000004.1:0-189741 GCF_022324845.1 Clostridium sp. YIM B02506 | reverse complement strand
ATAATGAATAGGCAAAAAAGTAGACTACCCTAAAAAGTTAAAAAGTTAAAAAGTTAAAAAGTTAAAAAGTTAAGAAAAAAGGAATCTAATGAGGCTAGATAAGAAGCCTCTACAGGGCAGTAGTGCAACTTATAATATTAAAGAATTGAATGTCGGAGAATTTTGAGATGTATTAATACAGAAATGAATTAAAGACAATACATTTTTGTATTAAAATATTTGTGTGAAATCAAGATTCTATATTATAATAATACATATATGAATTATTTGTAGGGTCTCCTAAGAAGATATATAAATATGAGTAATAGGCTTAAGGTAAGAAGATTCAAGGCTTAAGCGGATATTTATAAATATATATTAATTGGTATCAAAATTGCTGATACATAATTGTATTATATGCTCGGTGTTATAAGATAAAATATTAGGATTTGAGGAGGAAATAAATGCCCAAAAGAACATTTGAAATTGAAAAGGATTTAAACAGTAAGATTACAAATTTAGAAGAAAAAGAAACTCTACAAGTTGATGAAGATACATTAAAGATAATTGAGAGTTACAAAGAAATAGTACTAAAGCAAAAAGAAGAGTTAGAGATTTTGAAAACGTATAAAGAGAGAGAGTTAGATGCCTTTTCTATAGGTGATGCTGTATCGGATGGTATATGTATAGTTGATAACAAAGGAATAGTCATAGCAGTTAATAAAGGCTACACAGAGATAACTGGAATAAGAGAAGAGGAATTAGTGGGTAAAAGTGTAGAAAGTGTAGTTATTGAAGGGTATTTTGATAATTCAATTTCTTTGCTTGTTATTGAACAAAAAAAGAAAATAACATCTCTAGCTACTGTAAATAACAATAACAAGGTACTTATAACTGGAAATCCAATATTCGATGAGAATGGAGAAGTTATTCAAGTATTAACTGTAATGAGAGATTTAACAGAGTTATTAAAGTTAAAAGATGAAATAGAGATGGCTGAAAAGAAAAATGAAAAGTATCTTAATGAATTAAATTACTATAGAAGCAAGTTTATTAAAAATAAAAGCTTTATAGGAGAAAGTGTAAAAATAAGAGAAATAAAAGAACTCATTAGTTATGTAGCAAAAACAGAAGCTACGATATTAATAACAGGTGAGACAGGCTGTGGAAAAGAGATAATAGCTAAAGAGATACATGAAAAGAGTGATAGAAAAGATAACCCATATATTAAAGTAAATTGTGCTGCTATTCCAGAAAGTTTAATTGAATCAGAACTGTTTGGGTACGAAAAAGGATCATTTACAGGAGCTTTAAATAAGGAAAAACTTGGTATGTTTGAAATTGCAAATGGTGGAACTTTGCTTTTAGATGAAATAGGGGAAATGCCTATGAGCTTACAATCAAAATTATTAAGAGTTCTTCAGGAAAAGGAATTAACTAGAGTAGGTGGAACAAAGAGCATAAAACTAGATGTAAGAGTTATTGCTTCCACTAACTGTAATTTAGAAGAACTAATAAGACAAGGGAAATTTAGAGAGGATTTGTTTTATAGACTAAATGTTTTACCTATAAAAATACCTCCATTAAGAGAAAGAAAAAGTGATATAAAACTTTTGATTAATGCATTTGTAGACAAGTTTAATACAAAATACAGTAAACAGAAAAAGATTGACTCTATGGCTATAGAAGGTTTAGAGTATTATGATTGGCCAGGTAATGTAAGAGAACTTCAAAACATAATAGAAAGACTTATTGTTATCGATGATAGCTCATATATAAACTATGATAATGTAGTAAACGTTCTAGGAAAAGATAAGATAAATTACAAAAAGAATAATGAAGATTTGACTTTAAAGGAAGCTGTAGAAACATTAGAAAGACAGATGATAGAGCAGGCGTTAAGAAATCATGGAAGTACGTATAAAGCTGCAAAAATATTAGGAGTAGCTCAACCAACTGTTTTTAGAAAGGCAAAAGCTTTGGGAATAAGATTAGGACAAGATTATATAGAGAATTAATATATTGATTAGATTCACTTTTTTGATGTTACTTATAGTAATAAATTTGTGTTATATATTGCAAGATATACTATATATAATTGGAATATCTAAAAAAGAAAAGGATAATTTAGTAGGATTTGAATATGGAAATGAAAGCATGAATGCAGAAGAGGTTATGGGATATCTTATATATCAATGGGAAAAGACTTAAGATATAAATATATTAAGTAAGATGAATTCTTACAAAAAAGAAGTAGTATTTTTGAGACTGCTTCTTTTTAATTTCTGGAAGAGTGATGAAAAAAAACATTACCATAATACAAAAATACATTAGTTAAAGATGGCTAAAATAAAGAGTTTTGATAATTGGTTAATAAGTATTAATTAAGAAAATTATTATATAAAGCAAATGTTACAATAACGTTTACAAAAATATATATGATAGAGTTGAAATATATCTGTAATAATAAAAAATATTAGTTACCAAATATAAGGTTTTTCAGTATTTTGATGGAATTAAAGCTGTTATTAAAGTTAAAAAAATATCAATGTGGCATATGTTTTGCATATTAGTATTATGTCCGTAATACTAATATGTTTTTGGAAAGAAAGGAGAATAATTCCGCTGTAAGAAAAAGACTACTAGATAGTAAGCTTAATATTATTAAAAAAAGGGGAGAATCATATGTCTACAAAAAGAAAAGCCTTATTAATTCAAGCTGCTTTTGGAGCAGTTATACTGACATTATTAATGCAGCCTATGGGAATGCTAGGGTTTCAAAATTATAGTTGGATGCTGTTTATCGTACTACTTCTATTCTTTGCATTAGGAGCAGACTTTAAGAAGATACCATCGATGATCATATGTTTTGGAGTAGGTATTCTTTGGGCAATGCTTAATGGTATCTTAATGGGAGCATTATCAGGTTTTCCAAGTTGGGTTTCTGGGATACTTCTTACTATGGTCATAATATTTAGTATATTAACAGTTCATGAAAATCTATTAAGAGATACGATTTTAGGATGTATACCAGCTTTATTTCTAGGCTTAGCTGAAACATTTTTTATGTTTTCTATACAACCAGCTAATGCAGCAGCAATAACACCATTACACTTATTCGGGTTCTTTATTTATGGAATTATAATGACAAGTATATTAGTTTTAGGTGGAGGATTTTTATGCACTATAATTTTAGGTAAAGACTGGCCTAAGTATGTATACGGAAATGAAAATGAAATTAGGGATAAGGCAGAAGATATTTAAAAATTATTGAGAATGGAATCTCTTGCACTAGGAACTCTTAGAGTATTGAAAAACGAAGAGCAATACAGAGAGTATGCAGAATAGTATAAGAATGAACATATAATTAAAGAAAAGGTATTACAAAGTGATTTTTTGATCATCTTTGTGATACCTTTTCTCTATGTCTCTAATACGTTAATACATTGAATTAATACATAACTGTATCGGAAAGAAAAGCAGAAATATATCTATTACATTAATAAAGTTAAATATTAATACCAATATGAATTGAAAACCTCCTATATACAAAATCAATTAAACTATAGAAAACCTAATAGAAATAAGAATTATCAATGCTTTTATAAAGAAGCAAATACCTAAAAAATAATTGGTACAATAATTGCTATAAAAGTAAATGTAAAAGTTAGAAGATGATTTTAAGGAGAAAATAAATGGAGAAAAATATTAAACTTATATCTAAGAATTTTGAAGATGAAGACATAGAATCATTAGAAGAATATGTAGATTCAGGAGGCTTTAATTCACTTAAGCTAATAAGAACTATGAGTAAAGACAACATAATTGAGGTTATAGATAAAGCTGGACTTAGAGAAAGAAATAGCTCTGCTAATAATATCGCTAAAAAGTTTAGGGAGTTAGTAAATGAAGAAAATACAGAAAAAGTAATTGCTTTCAGTATAGATGAAAAGAGTTTAAGAGATTTAACTCTATTAAAGAAGGACTCTTTTAGAGTACTAGAAGGAATGATTATAGCAGGGAATATTATAGGAGCTTCTGAAGGATGTATTTATCTTGGTAAAACTTATCCAGATATTAATAGTAAGATTGAAAAATATATAAATGAATTATTTAGAGAAGGGCTTTTAGGGGAGGAATTTAAGATAAAGGTATTATATGAAAAACTGGATGAGAAAACGCTACAAAGAAAAGAAAATCATAATATATGCGTGAATAATATAGAAACCCTAGCAGTACTTCCTACTATATTTTCATCAGATTTATACACTTATTTAGAAAATGGAACAAAAGAAAGCATAGGAACTAAGCTTATAAATATATTAGGAGATGTAAATGAACCAGGAGTATATGAAATACCTTTTGGAGTAACTTTAAGGGATATAGTATATGAGGTTGGTAAAGGAATTTTTGAAGATAAAAGATTCAAATTTATGATGTTATGCGAAGAGGAAGATTCCATAATTACTGAAAACCTATTAAATATAAAATATACCTATGAAGATTTAAGTAAATTTGGATTAAAAGTATGCTCAGAAATTGTAGTTATGTCTGATAATTAAAAGAATCAAGATTAAGTAAACGATACATTAATAAATTGAAGTGATACAAAAATGTATTAGAGACAAAACTGTTATTAAATCTATACTAACACTTAGTTTTTAAAGATTGATACAAAAGTGAATTAAATCTATAAGTAATTGAAAAAGGTTTTCAAATATAAATCAGAAGAAATTAAAAAAAACAACTTAACTATAAAAATACAAAAGCCCATAAAATAAGGGCTCATAGTGATTTAAGTTGTAAGAGGAAAAGAGTATAGAGATTTTTCAGAGGTTTGGCATACTAATTGCTATAAGTATAAGTGTTGAAAGATACATGATTAGAAGTAGGTGACTTATGAACAAGATAAAAAGTATTGATGAGGTAATGGAATACATCAAAGATGATATGACCATTATGGTAGGCGGATTCATGGGGGTAGGTACTCCTGAGTTTATTATTGATGCAATAGTAAAGAAAAATGTGAAAAACTTAACTATTATAGCTAATGATACTGGATTTCCAGACAGAGGAGTAGGTAAATTAGTTGTTAATAAGCAAGTTAAAAAGGTTATCGCATCTCATATAGGATTAAATCCAGAGGCAGGAAAGCAAATGAATAGTGGAGAACTTATTGTTGAGCTTGTACCTCAAGGAACATTAGTAGAACAAATTAGATGTGGTGGAGCTGGAATAGGTGGATTTTTAACTGAAACAGGTATAGGTACAATTGTAGAGGAAGGCAAACAGAAAATTAAGGCCCAAGATAAAGAATATCTTCTAGAACTCCCATTAAGAGCAGATTTAGCAATATTGGGAGGTTCAATTGTAGACAAGCAAGGTAATGTATTTTATAACGCTTCAACAAGAAACTTTAATCCACTAATGGCAACAGCAGCAGACAATGTAATAGTAGGTGCTGAAAGAATTGTGGAAGTTGGGGAACTTGATCCTAATCATGTTATGACCCCAGGGATATTTGTTGATTATATTGTTGGAGGTGAAGCGTAATGAATCCTAAAAATGCTAAAGAGTTTATTGCAAGAAGAATAGCAAAAGAACTTAAAGATGGAGATGTAGTTAATTTAGGAATAGGACTTCCAACAATGGTAGCAAATTATTTACCAGAAGATATAAATGTAACTTTCCAATCTGAAAATGGTTTTGTTGGGTTAGGAAGTGTGCCAGAAGAAGGTAAAGAAGATAAAGACATAGTAAATGCAGGAGCACAATATGTAACTATAAATAGTGGAGCAGCTTTTTTTGACAGTTCTACATCTTTTGGAATAATTCGTGGTGGACATGTAGACGTTACCGTTTTAGGTTCCTTAGAGGTAGATGAAAAAGGAAACTTAGCAAACTACATGATACCAGGAAAGATGGTTCCAGGTATGGGCGGAGCTATGGATTTAGTGAGTGGTGCAAAAAAAGTAATAATTGCCATGATGCATACTGCTAAAGGTGAAACCAAAATACTTAAAGAATGCAGACTTCCACTTACAGCTGTAGGTAAAGTAAATCTAATTGTTACTGAAATGGCTGTTATGGAAGTAACTCCAGAAGGGCTTTTTTTAAAGGAGATTGCTCCAGACTTAACAGTGGAAGAGGTAATAAATGCTACTGAAGCTAATTTAATAATAGCTGAAAATTTAAAGACTATAGATATTTAAGGGATATTGAGAGGAGGTGAAGAAATGAAACAAGTTAAATTTAACGAGGTTAAACCATATAAGGCTCCATTACATTTTGACTGCTCAACTTTAAAATTACATGGTACTGAAGAAACTGGAGCAAAAGAATTTTGGATGGGAGTAACACATTTTCTTCCAGGTGGTGGTGCAGAGTACGCTTATGAAGACTCTCCTACAGAAAAAATCTATGTTGTCTTAGATGGACAAGTAACAATAAAAACTAAGACTGAAGAATATGTACTAAATAAATATGATTCAATATTTATAGCTCCTAATGAAGGTAGATCAATTATCAATGAAACTAATATGCCTGCAACTATGTTAGTAGTAGTAAATTATTAAGGCATAATCGAGAAGGAGAATAGTAATGGATTCACAATTTGTAAATAAGTTATTTGATGTTACAGGTAAAGTTGCTGTTATAACTGGAGCTACTGGAGCATTAGGAAAAGCAGTTGCTTTTGGATATGGACTTGCAGGAATGAAGGTTTTTGTTACTGGACGTAGTGATGCAAAATGTAAAGCTTTATGTGATGAATTAGAAGCTCAAGGAATTGTCTGTGGATATTCAACAGGAGATCCAGCTATAGAAGCAGATGTAATTAAAGTGGTTGATGATGTTGTTAAAAGATTTGGAGAAATCAATGTATTAGTAACAGCAGCAGGATACAATAATCCGCAACCAATAGTAGAACAAGAGTTAAGTGAATGGAAAAAAATCATGGATTCCGATGTACAAGGAACATGGTTATTCTGTAAATATGTTGGACAACAAATGATAGAACAGGGAAAAGGCGGTAAGGTTATAATGGTATCTTCTGCACGTTCTAAGATGGGTATGTCTGGATATACAGGATACTGTACAGCAAAAGCAGGAATAGATCTTATGGCTCAATCCCTAGCTTGCGAGTGGACAGCTAAACATAAAATTAATGTTAATACAATAAACCCAACAGTATTCCGTTCAGATTTAACGGAGTGGATGTTTGATCCAGAAAGTGCTGTCTATAAAAACTTCTTAAGAAGACTTCCTGTAGGTCGTCTTGGAGAACCAGAAGATTTTGTAGGACCATGTATATTCCTAGCATCAAGTGCAAGTGACTTCATGACTGGAGCTAATGTAGCTGCAGAAGGTGGGTACTGGGCTAACTAATCTAACTTAATTAGGAATGTTTTAAGAATACTAGTTGATATAATCAGGTAAATAATTCGCAATTTTAGGAGGAAATGAAAATGACAAAAAAAGTATTTGTAGATTTAACACACCCATTCAGTGCTGATATTCCACGTTGGCCTTATTTTGTAAAACCAGTAATTGATTCTATGCACAGTTTAGCAAAAGGTGGAGTTCTTACACAAAGAATTGATTGCGTACAACACACTGGAACACACTGTGATGCACCACGTCATGTTATGGAAAAAGAATTTGATGGAAGAAGAGCTCGTTATACTCATGAAATGCCAGTTGATGCATATACAGGTGATGCAGTTTGTCTTGAAATAAATATTGAACCTTGGGGATTAATTGGGCCAGAACATCTTGAAGATGCATGTAGACGTGCAAATATCAAACCAGAAGAATTAGAAGGAATGGTTATCTGTTTAAATACAGGAATGCATCGTAAATTTGATGATTCAAAAGAGTACTATCATTACTCATGTGGTACAGGCGTTGAAGCAGGAAAATGGTTTGTAAAACATAAAGTTAAATGTGTAGCTATGGATATGCAAGCTCTTGATCATCCACTTCATACAGCTATGGGTAATAATGGAGCTACTAAATTAAACTTACTAGGTGCCTCAGGAAGACCAATAACAGAAGAATACAAAGAAAAATTTGGTGAAGAAGCATATGCTGAATTTGATAAAGATGAATACATTAGAATTCATGGAAAAGAAGCGTATGATGAAAAGTTCGGTGATTTAGAAGAAATCGGATGCTGGGGAACATGGGAACCTTGTCATAAACAAATGTTAGGACATGGTATTGTTGGTGTTGAAAACCTTGGTGGAAATTTAGATAAGGTATCTGGAAAACGCTTCAGATTCTTCTGCTTCCCAATCAGATGGTACATGGGAGACGGTTCTATGGTTCGTTGCGTCGCTGAAATAGATGAAGATCAAGTAAATGATGTTCCAGAAAGAACTTACACATACGGTGGATTTTAGCCCTAAATTAATAAGGTCTGAAAGCACACAAATATAAATAAGAATTAATTTTTGAGGATGCTCTTATAGAGTATCCTCAAAATTAAAATTAAGGAAAAGAGGAAATTAATTATGGGAAATTCAGAAGAGAAAGTTATATTGACAGTAGCAACTACAGGAGCTTGGCCTACAAAAAAAGAGACACCATATGTACCGCTACAACCTGAAGAAATAGCAGAGGAGATTTATCAATGCTATAAAGCAGGAGCTTCTGTTGCTCATATCCATGTTAGAGATGATGAAGATAAGGCATCTATGAGCTTTGAAAAATTCGAAAAGACAGTAAAGCTTGTAAGAGAAAAATGCGATATAGTAATAAACTTAACTACTTCAGGTGGAATAGGTCTTGATGATGATGTAAGAATGAAGCCTTTCATAGAATTAAAACCTGAAATAGCATCTTATGACTGTGGAAGTATGAACTGGCAGCATTCAACAGTGTTTGAAAATAGTCCACAATTCTTAGAAAAGTTAGGTATTGCTATGCAAGAAAATAATGTAAAACCTGAAATAGAAATATTCGATGCAGGAATGGTTTATAATGCATTACATTATTATAAAAAAGGAGTCTTAAAAGGACCGCTTCATTTCCAATTTGTATTAGGGGTACCTGGAGGAATGGCAGCAACTGTAGAAAACCTGGTATATCTTAAGAATCTGATTCCTGCGGATGCAACTTGGGGAGCTATAGGAATAGGCAAGCAACACCTTCCTATATTATATGCAACATTAGCATTAGGGGGAAACTTAAGAGTAGGAATGGAAGATAATATATTCTATAAAAAAGGACAGCTAGCTAAATCTAACGTAGAATTTGTTGAAAGAACAAAGAGAACTGTAATTGAAATGGGTAAAGAAATAGCAACTCCAGCTGAGGCAAGAAAAATATTAGGGCTTAAAAATTGCTAAATAGAATGTAGGAGGATTAATTTCGTGAACAATAAAATTAAAAACATTACAGTATTTGGACCGGGCATGATGGGAAGCGGAATAGCTCAAGTATTTGCTGGCTGTGAAGATTTAAAGGTAACTATATTTATTAGAGAAAAATTTGAACTTGAATGTATGTATAAGATAAGGACAAACCTTCAAGTGTTAAAAGAAAACGGTGTTTTTACTCAAGAAGAAGTTAACGCTACATTAGATAGAATAACTTTAACAGAGGACTTAAAGGAAGCAGTTAAGGATGCTGATTTTATTATAGAATGTATACCAGAAAAAATGGAACTAAAACAAGACCTATTTATGCGTTTAGAGCCATTATGCAAAGAAAGTGTAATATTTGCAACTAATACATCTGTAATGAGTATTACTGAAATATCGCAAAAAGTTAAAGATAAATCAAGGATTGTAGGAACTCATTTCTGGAATCCTCCATACCTAATACCTCTAGTTGAAGTAGTTAAATCTGATTATACTTCAGAAGAAGTTATGGATGACACTATGGAATTACTTAAGAAGGTAAATAAAAAACCAATAAGAGTAAACATGGATGTTCCAGGCTTTGTAGCGAATAGACTTCAACATGCACTTTGGAGAGAAGCTATATCTATTGTAGAAAGAGGAATAGCTGATGCTCAAACTGTTGACGAAGCAATTAAATATAGTTTTGGGCTAAGGCTTCCAAAGTTAGGACCTATGGAAAATGCTGATATGGTAGGGACAGATTTAACTTTATCTATTCATGATTATATATTGAAGCATTTAGAAAACTCTACTGAACCTTCTCCTATATTAAGAGAAAAGGTTGAAAAAGGAGAATTAGGCTTCAAGAGCGGAACAGGCTTTCAAAACTGGACTCCAGAACAAATAGAGAAGTCAAACGAAGAGCTTAGAACTTATTTAATTAAAACATTATACAAAAAATAATGCAAAAATGCATTTTGTTCGTGAAAATCTTAGGAATTAGTTCTTAGAAATCGAGGAATATAGGGCTTGGGTAACTTTAGAAAAGCTAAATTGATTTGTCATATAACTTGCTTTATCTTGTAAGAGAGATAAAAAAAAGTATACAACCTGATTATTGTATGAGTTTAAGAGGAATATAGATTTGGAACATGTAGAATGCAATTAACTGAACATTATCGGTTAATTAATTCAATGTCTGCTGAAATAAAAAAAATAAAGCATTAACTGAATACTTCCAAATGGATGTATTAAAGTGGCAAGGAGCTATACCAGATGACAATAAGATTGCAGTTCTTGAAGGATAGGAAGTAGATAATGTTGAGGGCGGTGATGCTAAGAACTCATCATGGGAACAATATGATGAGTTCTCATACTTGAAACCTAAGTTTGAAATATCTAGCTTATTCTAACAGATATAGCTGAAAGTGATAATTTCTCACAATATCGTGGATATATAACAATGAGATAAAAGAAAGAAAACATTTTTCTAATTTAGATATTGACCCCCAATATTTAAAATATATCATTCTATATAAAAAGGAGCTTAGCATTAACTTGCTGGGCTCTAGTTTTTTATAGTAAGAATTTTAAAAAATTAAAAGATTATACAGATAAAAAACAAATAAATCAGCGGTATGCAGGAGATTTGGAACAGTGAAGAGTTTTTATGCAAAAGCGCAGGAACAGCGGAGCATCGGAAAAGTGAAACATAAGAACAGCGGCAAAGTGGAAAAGTGAAACAGTGGAATGCTGGAGCAGTGGAATGAATATAGTATTAGTAAAGAAAAAACAGTTTCAAGTTCTAAAGAAATATGGACTTGAGACTGTTTTTTAATTAATTAAAAATTAAGTTCAATACTCTTCTGAATAATAGGTAATTTTATAATAAACGTTTATATTTTAAATAAGTGAAAATAGATAAAGTTAAATATATATGATAGAATCTAAATATATTTAAAATTCTTATTAAAAGAACCTAATGCAGAGAGGTGAACTATTAAATGAAAAGAATTGATTTAATTCTTAAGAAACTTATAGAATCAACAGAAACAAAACCTGATGGAGTTTCAGCGATAGAAGTTGCAGAGGAATTAAATCTACTTAGAGGAAATGTAAGTAATGATTTAAATAAATTAGTTGCTGAAGGAAAAGCGGTTAAGTTTAAAGGAAAGCCTACATTGTTTAAAGCGGTAAATGATACATCTATGATAAATATATTTTCAGAATTAAATCCAAGTTTATATACAGCTCTGGAACAGGCGAAAGCAGCAATATTATATCCACCTAATGGAATGAATATATTATTGCTTGGAGAGACTGGAGTTGGAAAATCAACCTTTGCAGGGTTGATATATAAATATGCTATTGAGATGGAAGTAAAACCTAAAGAGAGTCCTTTTATAATTTTTAACTGCGCAGATTATGCAAACAATCCACAGTTATTATTAGGACAAATATTTGGGGTAAAAAAAGGAGCATATACAGGAGCTGATTTTGATAAGGCTGGACTTTTAGAGCAGGCTGATGGTGGAATATTATTTCTAGACGAAGTACATAGACTTCCAGCTGAAGGGCAAGAAATGTTTTTTACATTTATGGACAGAGGAATGTATAGAAGATTAGGAGAGACTGTAAGCGAAAGAAGTGCACAGGTTCTTATAATAGCTGCGACTACAGAAGACCCCAACACAACTCTTCTTCAAACTTTTACAAGAAGAATTCCTATGGTAATAACAATACCAGCTTTGAGAAATAGAGGGATAGAAGAAAGATTTAATCTTATAAAGCAGTTTATGATTGAAGAGTCAGGGAGACTTGGAAAAAGCATAAAAGTATCTGTTAATTCAATAAAGTCATTTTTATTTTACGATTGTAAGAATAATGTAGGGCAGTTGAAATCAGATATACAACTAGCTTGTGCAAGGGCATATGCAGATTTCTTGTCAAAGAAAAAAGAAGAAATAAGTATAAGTAGCTTAGACTTACCAGGTTATATAGCAGAAGGATTATATAGGGAAGTTGAGCATAGACAGCTTTGGAATAAATTAAGTGATATTAATAAAAGATATTATATATTTGATAAAAACGAAGAGAAGATAATATTTGAAGAAACTGATTCAGATGAAAATATATATGAAATGTTAGAGAATAAAACTAGAGAACTTAAAGCTAGAGGAATAGAAGGCAGAGGCTTTGAGGAAGAAATACAGAGAAATGTAGAGGGTTACTTTAACAAATATATTGATAAGTTTAATTATAAAGTAGGTACTACAAATATAGAAAACATTATAGAGCCTCATATTATGAAGGTAATTGAAAACGTGATTAATTATTGTGAAGAAGAGTTAGATGTAAAGTTCAATGAGCAGATATACTATGGGTTAGCAGTTCACATTAATAATTCTATTGATAGAATAAGAAGAAATAAAAAGATTGAAAACTTAGAGTTAAATAGAATTCGTAAGCAATATAACAGAGAGTTTAATGTAGCTATAGACGTTTTAAAAATATTAGAGCAGTCCTTAGATATTAAGATTCCTGTAGATGAAGCTGGATTTATTACTATGTTTTTAACTTATCATAAAGAGAAAATAAGAAACTCTCATAGTAATGTAAATATAATAATCATATCCCATGGTGCTACAACAGCTACATCTTTAGCTGACGCTGTAAATGGACTTTTGGGAGTGAGCTATGCAAAGGGAATAAATGCTCCAATAGATGAGAAACCTCAAATGACCTTAGAAAAGGTTAAAGAGTATATAAGACAAAATAATATTAATACGGACATATTGTTTTTAGTTGATATGGGTTCACTTGCAAACTTTGGTAGAGAGATAGAGAAAAGCTTAAAAATAAAAACAAGAACTATTCCTCTAGTGAGTACGCTTCATTGTATGGAAGCTACTAGAAAAGCAATAATGGGCTACTCTTTAGATGAAATATACAGAGATACTTTAGAAGTTAATAATTTATATGATAACAATTCATTAGACTACATACCAGAAGTAGCTGAAGAAAAGAGATTATGTATAGTTACTATTTGCACAACTGGCGAAGGAAGTGCTAAAACCATGAAGAGTATCTTAGAGAGAAATCTTAAACTGGAAAACGAGTTACTAGATATAATTCCACTTAACTTTATAGGTAAAGAAAATATTTATGATAGACTTAAAAAACTATCAAATAAATATGAGATACTATGTATAGTTAGTCCTTTTGAATTAGATGCCGATTATATACAATTTAAGTTAAGTGATATTATTGAGGGAAGGGCCTCAGAAGATATACAAAATTTAATAGATAGAGAAAAAGTGTATATGAAGATGAAGGAAACCTTAGAGCATCAGTTAAAGAATATTGATGGCAGAACCATTGTTAATGACATAAAAAGGTTCTGTAGAAACGTAACTAAAGCTTTAGAGATACAGCTAACATCCAATGCTCTAATAGGAATAACCCTTCATATGGCTGTAATGGTTGATAGGTTAATTGATAATGGAAAAGTAGAAGAGTATATAGGTAAAGAAGAGTATATAAAGGAAAATCTAGAATTATATAGATTAATTAAAAGTGAATGTACTTTAATTAATACTAAATATACAATTACTATATCAGAAGATGAAATATGTTATCTCATGAATTTGTTTAGGATGAAAAGTAGAAAATAAAGCACATAATGGATGTGCTTTATTTTTTTAGCTTAAAATAAAGCACTTAAATATTAGTTTGAAAAAGTTTTAATATTAACTTAAATCTAGTAAAAATGCGATGTGAGAAAAGAAGTTGTTGAAAAAAAGAGTAAAATTAAACTTGGCACGGGGATTGCTATATATAGAAGTGTAAGATACATAAATAACTTGAATAGAAGGTGAAGCAATGGAAATACTGTCAAAAGAACAAATAGTTATGGAATTAATAGTTAATAGTGGGGATGCTAGAAGTAAGGCAATGGGAGCTATTAAAATAGCAAAAAAAGGTGATCTACAAGCTGCTAGAGAAAAGATTAAAGAGGCAAATGAAGCCTTAAATAAGGCACATAACATCCAAACTAGTTTAATACAAGGAGAAGCAGCAGGAGAGGAATTTCAGATAAATTTGCTTATGATACATGCGCAAGATCATTTAATGAATGCAATTACTATACGTGATTTAGCTCAAGAAGTACTTGATATTTATGAAGAAGTTAGAAAATAGTAAATCTAATAGTTAATAATAATTAAAAGCAAGCTTGTTTTAATAATTAATAAAAAAATATAAAAATGAATTTTAGGAGGAAGAACAATGAGATATATTACCCTAATTTGTGCAGCAGGAATGTCAACAAGTATATTAATGAATAAGATGCAAGAAAGTGCAAAAGCACAAGGACTTGATATAAAAGTAATAGCTATGTCAGAATCTAAATTTGAAGAATACGATGAACCTACAGAAGTCTTACTTTTAGGACCACAAATAGCTTACTTAGAGGATGAAATAAGAGAACAATATGAACCAAAAGGAATCAAGGTTGCAGTAATAGACATGATGGATTACGGAACATTAAATGGTCAAAAAGTGTTAAAGGATGCACTTGCATTACTTGATTAATACAAATGAAAAGGTTATTAATGATAATATTTTAAAGGGGGATTTATAAATGGCTAACTTTGATGCAAAGGCGATATCAAAAAAGATAGCACCAGTATTAAACAAAGTTCAAAAAAGTAAATTAGCAAATGGAATAACTGGAGGAATGATGATAGCATTACCTGTTACATTATTCGGTTCATTTGCTTCATTATTTCAAAACTTACCAATACCAGCGTGGAAAGCTTTTCTTGCTAGTTCAGGAATTGCAGGACTTCTAAACACAGGTATATTATTTACAACAAATTTTTTAGCTGTAGTATTTGTACTTACTATAGCAGGTAGTTATGCAAAACAATACAAAGAAGATAGTATTATAGCATCGTTATTATCAGCAGTATGTTTCTTTATAATTACACCTACTGCAGTAAATAAAGTTAATGAAGTTAATGTAACTTCTATACCAGTAGAATGGTTAGGAGCAAAAGGAATTTTCTCTGCAATTATTATAAGTATAGTAGCTACTAGATTATATGTATACATTAAACAAGCAGGTTGGACAATTAAAATGCCATCAAGTGTGCCACCAGTAGTATCAAGCAGTTTTAGCAGCTTAATACCAGGACTTTTAGTTATTGCTTTATTCTTAGCTGTTGCAGGCGGTTTTGCAGCAACACCTTTTAAAACTATGCATGGATTCATTTATTCATTTGTTCAAACTCCATTACAAGGTGTAGGTGGAAATATCATATCTATAATAATTTTATGGACATTCTCACAAATATTATGGTGGTTTGGAATTCATGGAACATTAGTTATTTACTCAGTTGTTCTTCCAATATTTACAGCGATGGATGCAGCTCAATTAGCAGCTTATGCAGCAGGAGAACCACTTCCTTATATAACTGGACGTGCTTTTATAAGTACTTATACTATGTCTGCAAGTGCAATAGGTTTTGCTCTACTTATGTTATTCTTTGCTAAGAGTAAACAATATAAGACATTAGGAAAATTATCTGCTGTACCATCTCTTTTCGGAATAAGTGAACCATTAGTTTTCGGTACCCCAATGGTTTTCAATGTTAGATTTGCAGTACCATTCTTATTCATGAATGCTATAAGTTTAACTATAGCTTATAGTTTAACAGCTATAGGTTTAGTTCCAAGAGTAGCAGGTATGACACCAATGAGCGGAATGCCTATAATATTTACAGGATTAATGGAAGGTAGCTGGAAAATAGCTGTACTTCAAGTAGTACTTGTACTTTTACAAATGGTTGTTTGGTATCCATTCTTTAAAAAGGCAGACAAAGAAGCTCATGAGATAGAAATGAAAGCAGAAGCTTAATATATTAAAAATATGCCACCACTTGCATGAGTGGTGGCTTGAATATCTTTAGAAGGAAAAGGAGAGAAGCACGTTGAAAACAATAAATATAAATGATAACTGGTTATTTATTAAAGATAAAAATGTAAGTGAGACTGTTACATTACCACATTGTTTTAATGGAATAGATGGACAAAGTGGTAATGGGATGTTTAAGGGAGAATGTTGTTATCAAAAAAGCTTAAACATAAATGAGGAAGAGTTAGAGAAGTTTATTTTTTTAGAAATAGGTGCAGCATCACTTGTATCTAAGGTATATGTAAATGGTGAACTTGCTGGAGAGAGCAGTTGTGGATTTTCTATGTATAGAGTGTTTTTAACTCCTTTCTTAAAAGCTGGGGAAAACACTATTTCAATTAAAGTAGATAATAGCCGTAATGATGCAGTATATCCACTAATGGCTGACTTTTCATTTTATGGTGGACTATATCGTGATGTAAATTTAATAATTGGGGAAAGTCTTCACTTTGATCTAATGGATAATAGTAGAGATGGTATATATTTAACTCAAAAGGGTATAGCTGAAGACACCTTTGAATTAAAGATAAACGGAAATATAATAAATGAATTATCTGAAACAAAAGAAGTAAAGGTGGATTTTAAGTTAATAAATAAAGAAAATCAAATAGTATGTAGTAAGATAATTGACGTTAATGTTTCTAAAGAAGAGAACTTTGAATTATTAGAAACAATAAATGATGTTATTGTTTGGCAAGGAATAGAAAATCCATACCTTTATAAATCACAAATTGAGTTAGTTTATGATGGTCAAACATATGATAAGAGAGTTATAGAGATTGGTTTTAGAACAGTAGAAATAACTCCAGATAGAGGAGTATTCTTAAATGGTAAGTCTATTAAACTTAATGGTGTTAGTAGACATCAGGATTTTGATGGAATAGGTAATGCTTTAACTAAAGAACATATGGAATTAGACATGTCAATAATTAAGGAAGTAGGAGCAAACAGCGTAAGACTTTCTCATTATCAACATGATGATTATTTCTACACTCTTTGTGATCGAGAAGGAATATTGGCATGGGCAGAGATACCATTTATAAGTGTTCCAACAACAGCAGATAAAGAAAACAAAAATGCTAAGGACCAGTTAGAAAGATTAATTAAGCAAGCATATAATCATAGTTCTATATATTGTTGGGGAGTTCAAAACGAAATTACAATAGCTATAGAAAATGAACAAATATATGAAATGGTTAAAGAACTTGCTACTATAGCTAGAGAGTTAGATTCAAGCAGATTTATTGCACAAGCTAATATCCATTCTGTAGCAAATGAAAGTCCATTAAATGATATAACAAATTTTGTTGGATATAATCTATATTATGGCTGGTATTATAAAGAGATGAAAGATCTAGCAATCAGATTAGATGAATTCCATAATGTAAGACCTAATATACCTGTTATGGTTACAGAGTATGGGGTAGATACTAACCCTGATCTTCATTCATACAGCCCAACAGTAAAAGACTATACTGAAGAATATCAATTGTTATTCCAAAATAACGCTCTAAAAACTTTTAATGAAAGAGAGTTTATTTTAGGTGGTTATGTATGGGCTATGTTCGATTTCGGTAGTGAAATTAGAAATGAAGGTGGCAAAAAAGGAAGAAATCAAAAAGGATTAGTAACTATAGATAGAAAGATTAAAAAGGACGCCTTCTATTTATGTAAGGCTTACTGGTCAAAAGAGCTGTTTGTAAAACTAGCAGGAAGCAGATTTGTAAATAGACATGAAGAATTAAATGATATAGTAGTATTATCAAATGTAGAGAATATCAAGCTTTATATAAATGAGAAATTTATAGCTGAACTAAATGACAAAGAGCCAATGAAGAAATTCTCTAATATTAAATTAGAATTAGGAAAGAATGTAGTAAAAGTAGAAGCTATAGATAGTGAAAATAATACTTATACTGATGAAATAATATTAAACAGAACTGAAGAAGCAGATGAAAGTTATGTCCTTAAAAAGCCAGAAACAACAACCCATGTAACTAACTGGTTCCAAAAATTTGACTTAACGGATGTTCAAGAAGTGACACTTAAAGAAGGATATTATTCAACTTTTGATACACTTGATGAATTATATAAAAACGAAGAAGCAAAAGCTGTATTTAAGAAATACTTTGGAGATATTGCAGAAAGCGATCAAATGAGTGCAATGAGAGGATTAATGACTATAGACAGTATGTCTAAGAGATCAAGATTCAATATACCAAAGGAATTACTAAGCGTTATAAATAAGGAACTAAATGTTATACCTAAAAATTAAGATAAGCTTCAGAGAATTGAACTTACTCTTGTAGTAAAGGTAAGAAATATAATAAGATATATAGGATAGGTAGTTAACTTTACTGCTGAATCCTATATCTTTTTTAGTAATTATTAAACATAATTTGTAATTTTATGTGATTTGAAATTTGAAAATAAAAATTAAAAGGTTTATTTTTTATAAAAATTTGATATAATATAAATAAGAGAAGCTTAGTGCGCTAACACTAAGCTAATCCTTAGAACATTTATTTTGTTTTAGGGCTATTGGATTTAACAGAATATAGTAACAAAAAGGATGCTAATCTTGTGAGGATGGAGCATCTTTTTGTTTGCTCTTAATTTCAATATCAAGACCAATAAATTTTATTGAAATCTTTAGATAATGAACAAAAAGGTTATGTTTCAAAATCAATCGTATAACATAAACAGTAACAACACTCTTTATAATTAATTCAAGCATATCCAATACCACCCCCTAACTATTGATGAATAGCACCAATAGTCCTAGGGAGAGAAAATGTCCAAAACCCCCGTAGCCATCCTACTACGGAATTTAGAATATTACTTTAGAATTATACCATAAATGGGTAATTATATACATAAGAATAAAATGGAAAAAGTATATATGAAGTATGTAATCAAGATATAGGAACTAAATCCTGTATCTCTTCTATTTACAAATAACTATAGTTTTATTAAAATATGGTACAATTAAATATATATTCACTAAAAATTTTAGAGGGAGGTAATTTAAGATGTATAGAATGATTAGATTGAGAAATAGTCTAAGACAAGCTTTATCCCATGCAGAGTAAGGTATAGTAATGCTATTTCTGTATGGGAGTAATAGATTTACTATCTGCTAAGCTCTGCACTTTGTTTATAGATAAGTAAACAAGGAGTGGATAGTATGAAATATATAAATGCATCGGAAGTACTGCCAAAACATTTGTTGATGGAAATTCAAAGACATGTAAATGGCAAGATTCTATATATACCAAGTTGTGAAGAACATTCAGCTTGGGGTGAAAAGAATGGCTCAAAAAGCTATTTTGAAAATAGAAATAAAGAGATTAGAAATCTATATAAGTTAGGGTGTAATATAGAGGAACTATCTAAGAAATATGGATTGGCTTATGATACGATACGTAAAATAGTTTATAAAAAACTTGATTAGTTTATCTATATTTTTGGGGCAAGAATGACTATATATAAAGTTGGAATATTTATCATTCTGTCATGAATATATAATATTTTCATGAGGGGTGATTTTATATGAAGATAGGTTTTAGAAGTTATACTAATAAAGAAGGTATTATAGATGATTATCATAAAGTTAGAGATTTTTTTATTAAACTTGGATATGCAGAATTTACTTATGCTAGATGGGATTGGATGATAACACATAGCTGTTTAGACAGGTATTCTATAAGTAAAATAGGAATATGGGAAGAGGCAAATAATATTGTAGGAATAGCAACCTTTGATTGTCAGTTAGGAAAAGCATTTTGTTTGACATTACCTAAGTATGATTTTTTTAAGAAGGAGATGTTAATTTACTCTGAAGACAAACTTTCTAATAAAGGAGAATTTGGGATAGTAATTCCAGACAATGACTTGATATTTCAAGAGATTGCTTCAAATCTTGGATTTTATGCTACGCCAGAAAAGGAAAATGACTCTATATTTTACTTAGATAACACAGTTATAGAGTATAGGCTTCCAGAAGGATTTTATATTACTGATATGAGAGAAGCTTATGATCCTTATCAGTATCTTCGTGTACTTTGGAAAGGCTTTAACCATGAGCTTGATGGAGAAGGAGAATTAAAATATTCAAGCAAGGAAGAACAATTAGTAAAGGAAGAAATGATTCGTCCTAATGTAGATTTAAAACTTAAAATAACTGTAGTTTCACCAGATGGAGATTTTGTTTCTTACTGTGGAATGTGGTATGATCCTAAGGCTGGATATGCTGTGATAGAACCTGTAGCAACAGACCCAAGATATCGAAAAATGGGTTTAGGAAGAGCAGCAGTTTTAGAGGGAATTAAACGAGTAGGAGAGCTTGGAGCTAAGTTTGTAGTAGTAGGTTCCTCACAGCAATTCTACTACAGTATAGGATTACGTCCATTTAAAACATCAACTATTTGGAGAAAAAATTTATATTAAAGAATAAAAGATATTAATATTTAAGTCTGATTGTCAAAGGGTTAGTAAACTTTTCACTTAGTTTTATTAGCCTTTTCTATTTACAAGATTTAATAAGGCTATGAAAATTATGGTACAATTAAACTAGTCACATATGTATTTAATATTAATAAAATTTAAAATGACTAAAGATGATTTAATTTAATTATAAGATTTCAAATAAAATAGGACTTATATAAGTAATTTTGAATACATAAAAATTGTATGAATATACTATAATCTTTTAAAACTTATAGTATTCAAAATAGTAAAAGGGTGGATGTATACATGAGTAATAAATTTGATAGAAAGATCTCATTAAATAATAAACTAATTAATTTATCAATTTTTATTGGATGGATTATAATAATATTTGCTGTGATTACTGGGTTCATAATGTGGCAGAAAACCAAAGATTTATTTCGTATTGCATTTATAACTATTGGTATTTTAGGTGTTCTATTCAATATATATCTTTTATCAAGAGCAAAAGATAAGAAGCAAAAGAAACAATGAGGTGATACATACATGATAAAGGATAATGTGTTTATAAAAGAAATCTGTTTAAAGAAAGAAATTTATAAAGAAGAGAGTTATATTAAAAACCTACCTGTAGTTAGTAATTTAGATAGCCTAGATTTATCAAGTAATGTAACTTTTTTTGTTGGTGAAAATGGAAGTGGAAAGTCAACGTTACTAGAAGCTATTGCAGTTAATAGCGGCTTTAATGCAGAAGGAGGAACTAAAAATTTCAACTTTTCATCAATGGAAACTCATTCTGATTTATATAAGTATATTACTGTAGTAAAAAGTGTGAAGCGGCCTAAGGATGGATTTTTTCTTAGAGCGGAAAGTTTTTATAATGTAGCTACGGAAATAGAAAGGCTAGATTTAGAAGGCGGGGGCCCACCTATTATAGATAGCTATGGAGGAACCTCATTACATAAAATGTCACATGGTGAAAGCTTTATTACACTCATGACTAACAGGTTTGGTGGAAATGGATTATATATTTTAGATGAACCAGAGGCTGCACTATCACCATTAAAACAGATGTCTATGCTTACCGTTATTAATGAACTTGTGAAGAAAAATTCTCAGTTTATTATAGCAACTCATTCACCTATATTGATGGCATATCCAGATGCAGATATATTTGTTATTGATGATAATGGCATTATGAAAACCCCATATAAAAAGACCGATAATTACATGATAACAAGAAAGTTTTTAGAGAATCCTGAAAAGATGATGCATTATTTGTTTGAGTAAATTAGTATAAATATTTAGCTTTATATAATATAATAGTTCTAAAAAAGAAAAGGAGATAAGTTATGATAGAATATAAATTTGATACACAGTTATTAATTGAAGGAAAAAATCTTTCAGAAGATGAAATAAACGACTATATAACAAAAAATATTGAAGGTGATTGTTTACTTGCAGTTGGGGATGAAGAGTTAATAAAAATTCATTTTCACACAAATACTCCATGGAAAGTACTTGAGTATTGCGCCTCTTTAGGAGAAATTTATGATGTTGTTATAGAAAACATGGAAAGACAATCGAATGGGCTTCAAGGTTAAGAAATTTTAAAATATTTATGTATTTACTTTAGAAATAAGAGTTTGGAGAATACATGAAAAAGATTATGAATGAACAATTAATTTATGAAATACTTTCTGTTGTGGAAGAAATTCCAGAAGGGAAAGTAGCGACCTATGGACAAATTGCCAGCCTTATTGGAAGAGACAAAAATGCAAGGCTTGTGGGGAAGGTTCTAAGTATGTCAGAATTTTATGGTAGATATCCATGTCATCGTGTAGTAAATCATGCTGGAAGATTGGCACCAGGGTGGCAGGAACAACGACTTTTGCTACAAGAAGAAGGTGTATCCTTTAAGGATGAAAATCATGTTGATATGAAGAAAAATCATTGGGATTATTAGGATATAGTATAGAAAAAAATTGTGTTTTTAATAATGATGATTTATTTAATGAATACTTTTATATATAATAACAAAGTCCAGCTTTTGCTGGACTTTACTAATATACTTATAAATCTTATTAAACACCAGAATATGCTGAGAATCCACCGTCAATCGGAAGAACTACACCATTTATAAAGCTTGAAGCAGATTCATTTACTAAGAATAACAATGCTCCTATAAGTTCTTCTGGTTCTCCAAATCTTCCCATTGGAGTACTGTTTAGGATTTTGTGTGAACGCTCAGTTAAACTTCCATCAGAATTCTTTAAAAGAGCAGCATTTTGAGCTGTTACAAGGAAGCCTGGAGCTATAGCATTTACTCGTATTCCTACCTTAGCAAAATGTACAGCAAGCCATTGAGTAAAGTTTGATATAGCTGCTTTAGCACCTGAATATGCAGGTATCTTTGTAAGTGGAGTAAATGCATTCATTGAAGAAACATTTATTATACTACAACCTTCTCTACCTATCATATCTCTTGCAAATTCTTGTGATGGTAGTAAAGTTCCAAGGAAGTTAAGGTCAAATACAAATCTTACTCCTTGCTCATCTAAGTCAAAGAAAGTAATTAAATCTTTGTTATCTTCAGCTAAATCTTCTGGGAATAAGTATTCTTTTGTTGTTGTTCCCTTTGGATTATTTCCTCCAGCACCATTTATAAGAATGTCACATGGTCCTAACTTTTCTAATATAATTTCATGAGCTTTTTTAAGACTTTCTTTATTAAGGACATTAGCCTCAACACCTAAAGCTATTTTACCATTAGCTATAACTTCAGCTGCTTTTTTTTCAGCATTTTCAAGTTTTAGGTCAAGTATTGCTACTTTTGCACCACATTCTGCAAGAGCATCTACCCAATATCCCCCAATAACTCCAGCGCCTCCAGTTATAACAACTACTTTATCAGTTAAATCTATATTAAATGGAAGTTTCATTTTAATTTTCTCCTTTATCTGTTTTAGTTAGTGTTTCCCATATTCCAGTTAAGTACATTGCTCCTAAAGCGCGGTCATATAATCCATAACCAGCTCTTCCTGTTTCTCCCCAAATCATTCTTCCGTGGTCTGGGCGAAGGTATCCTTCATAATTGTGTTTGTGAAGAGCTTTCATTATTTCAACAAGGTCTAAAGATCCACAAGGTGAATAGTGAGCACTTTCTTCAAAGCCTCCATCTTCTAGAAGCTTAACATTTCTAACATGCATGAAGTGGATACGTCCTTGAGCAGCATATTTATCTATCATTTTTACTACATTATTAAAGCTTCCAGATCCAAGAGAACCAGTACAGAAAGTTAAACCGTTGTATTCACTATCAACAAGCTTTAAGAATCTATCTAGGTTTTCTTCGTTTGTAATTATTCTTGGAAGACCAAAAATATCATATGGTGGATCATCTGGATGGATTGCCATTTTAACGCCAGCTTCCTCAGCAACAGGTATTATCTCCTTAAGGAAATATTCTAGATTACTCCATAAATCCTCTTTAGTTACTTTTGAGTATTTATCAAATACTTCTTTAAGACTTTCTTTAGTATAACTTGAATCCCAGCCTGGTAAAGAAAGTTCACCAGTAAGTGGGTCCATGTCTTTAATTTGATCAACGTAATAAACTAAAGCAGTTGAACCATCATCTAATACCTTGTCCAACTGAGTTCTTGTCCAGTCAAATACAGGCATAAAGTTGTAGCATATTACCTTAACTCCAGCTTTACCTAAGTTTCTTATGTTTTCTTTGTAGTTTTCTATATATTTATCTTTTGTTTGTAAGCCAAGTTTAATGTCTTCATGTACAGGAACACTTTCAATTACATCAAAATTTAAACCAGCATTTTCAACTGTTTCTTTAAGAGATAATATGCTGTCCATACTCCATTTTTCACCTACAGGAACATCATATATTGCAGTTACAATACTGTGCATGCTTGGGATTTGTCTAATATATTCTATTTTTACAGGATCATCATTTCCGTACCATCTAAATGATAATTTCATAAGTTTATTCCTCCTACATTTCTAAATATTTCTTTATATTTTTAAAGCATATAGCTTCAACTATTTCTTTAAGAAGTTCGTCATCCTTCTCAAATTCACCAGAATCCACAAGGTTTCCTATAAAGCTGCATAAAATTCTTCTAAAGTATTCATGTCTAGCATAGGATAGAAAACTTCTTGAGTCTGTAAGCATTCCTAGAGAATAAGCTAACATTCCTTGTTCTCCTAGGGAAGTTAAGTGATCAGTAATGCCTCTTTTATGATCATTTAACCACCAAGCTGTACCAAACTGTACTTTACCTTGAACACCATCTTCACTAAAACATTGAGGAAGAGTTGATAAAACTATATTATCTTTTGGGTTTAATGTATAAAGTATAGTTTTTGGTAAGGAAGTTTCATTATTAATATCATTAAGTAATTTTGAAAGATGTGATGCAATTTCAAAGTCATTAGTAATATCAAAACCAGAATCAGGACCTGTTTTACCTTGCATTACTTCATTATTGTTTCTAAGAGCACCTATATGCAGCTGCATTACCCAGTTTCTATCATTATATTCTTTAGCAAGCTGTTTTAAAGTAAAGAACTTATATTTCTCTGCTTCAGACTTTGAGATAGAATCACCTTTTAATCTTTTACTAAAGATTAGGCTTACTTCAGCTTCATCTGTGGAAAAGTATTCTAAACTTTCAAGTGAGTGATCTGAAAGTTTACAACCAGCTTCATTAAAATAGCTAACCCTTAATTTTATAGCCTTTAAGAAATCTGAGTAAGTTTCAATAGATATAGAAGCTACGTTTGAAAGTTTTTTAATATAATCCTCAAAGTCTTTATTTAATAAATTTAGTGATTTATCTGGTCTAAAGGTTGGAAGTACTTTAAAAGTTAAATCACTTTTTTCACCTAATAGTTTATGATATTCTAAATCATCAATTGGATCATCCGTAGTACATATAAGCTTAACATTAGAGTTTTCTATAAACTTTACAGGAGATAGATTTTCATCTTTGATTTTTTTATTGCAGTAGTTATAAATTTCTTCAGAATTACTTTCTTTTAAAATTTCATTTACACCAAAGAAGTTTTTAAGTTCTAAATTTGTCCAATGATATAAAGGGCTTCCTATTAATCTTTCACAAGTTTTTGCCCACATTTTAAATTTACTAAGATCATCTGAATCTCCTGTTACATACTTTTCAGGAACTCCAGCATATCTCATTGCTCTCCACTTATAGTGATCAAACCCAAGAAAAATCTTAGAAATATTATCAAATGTGTTGTCTTCATATATTTCTTTAGCAGATAAATGACAATGGTAGTCATAAATCGGAGCATTTTTTGCAATACTGTGATAAAGGCTTTTAGCCGTTTTACCATTTAATATAAAATCGTTATCTAGCAATAACATCACCTCAATTAAGTTTGAAAGTATAATCTTTTTTACAAATTGATTATAACAATAACAAAAATTAAAAAGTATGTTATTATTGCTATATAACATGCAAAAATTGCTCAAATAATAAAGGAGTTTTAAATGAGAAATAAGGTTCAGCAGTACTCAAACAGACAGTATATGCTTTCTACTGATTATGAAATATTTCATTATAAAAATACTGAAATGACAGGAGTAAGCCTTCATCATCACGATTTTTATGAATGTTATCTTTTTATTTCTGGTGATGTAACTTACCATATAGAAGGTAGAATATATAATTTAGCACCTGGTGATATAGTACTTATTAATTCAAAGGAACTTCACAAGGCAATTATAAATAACAAGGATGCAGCTTATGAGAGAATTGTATTGTGGTTAAATAGATCTTTTTTAAGGAAAATATCAAGTGAGGAAACAGATTTAACCCTTTGTTTTGAAAGTGATAAGAAAAAAAATGTTTTAAGAATGGACTTTGAAACTCAAAAAAATGTAAGATTAGTATTAAATAAAATATTAAGTATTCAAAAAAATAGAGGTTTTGGGTATGAACTTTTATACTCAGCCTATATCACTGAACTTATGGTTTATATAAATACAATACTGTTTAATAAAGAGCTTGTTCTTGATATAGATATAAAAAAGAGCAATTTAATAGACAGTATAATAGAGTACATAAATAATAATATTGAAGAGGACATAAAAATAGATGAGATTTCAGAATATTGCTACCTTAGTAAGTTTCATCTCTCAAGAGAATTTAAGAGACATACAGGTACAACAATTCATAAATATATAGTTCAAAAAAAGCTTATTCAGTCAAAGGAACTTATACTTAACAATATATCTATAAAAGAGGTATATAAAAAATGTGGTTTTGGGGATTATTCTAATTTCTTTAGAGCCTTTAAAAATGAGTATGGAGTAACACCAAAGCAATTCTATGAAAGCATGTATAAAGAGTAAAAGGCTTAAAGCTGATTACCTAAATCAGTTTTAAGCCTTTAGTAAATATTCTTTTGGAGTATAAGAAGTTAGTTTTTTAAATACTGAACAGAAGTAATTATGGTTTTCAAAACCTACCTTTAAAGCAATATCAGTAATGGAAAGCTCATTTTGCTTTATTAGAAATTTTGCTTCTTCAATTTTCACCTTATTTATAAATTCAGTTATAGTAAGGTTAGTTTCCTTCTTAAAACTTCTTGAAAGGTGAGAAGGACTTATTCCTATTTCATTAGATATAGTCTTTAAAGATATCTTGTTGTAGAAATTTACTTTTATATAATCAATACATTTTCCTACTACAGGACTATATTGAGAAATTGAAAAACTTTTTACTAGATCACAATATTGTAAAGTCATCTCTTTCAATAAACTATCCAATTCTGCCTTACTTGTTACTTTTTCTATCAATATAGCGAACTTATCAGAAATATTGTGTATATAAATAGGGGAAACTCCACCTTTATCTGCACCTATTCTAAGAAGAGTATTAATAACAAAACCGTAATTTTTCCATGCTCTTAAAGGGTTATTAGGAACTCTGTGGGTTGGATTAAACTCAAAGCTGTTCATAAGCTTGAGTGCTTCTTCACTTTCACCTTTAGCTACTGAATTCTGAATTTCTCTTTCTAATTTATATCTAAATTCTATATCAGAATAAAACTTTCTATCATCTGTCTCTTGGGAGTCCTTTATATTTGAAATACCATTATTGCTTTGAACAAAGGATATATTGCTATTAATAAGAGGATTTGACGATAGATTTACCATAAGAGAGCCTATATTTTTATAAGTTTTACTATCTAATATAGTAATGGCTTTGTAGTATTCTCTAAGTTCTTGCCTATATCCAAGAGGAAGATTATTTAATTGAATGATCTTAGATATTAATAAGTCATCTGGAATATCTGAGAGAAAAGGGCCTACAATAATTGTTCCAGAAGAATAGTTTTGTTCAGTAAAAATTCCTAAACACAAATAATTAAGATTAAAATTATCAGTGTAGTACAATAAATCATTGGAGTTTTTATTCTTAAGAAGATTCTCCATATCTAATATACTTGAAAATCTTAAGTCTTCTATTATAAGAGGTTTTTGAAACTTGAACAATTGAAGTGAAGAGTTATGAGAACTATCAAAAAATTCCACATCTATATTAACTAGGTTATGAATTAATGAGCATAGATTATAAATCCCTTCGTCTATAGTATCAATTCCAACATTCATAGTGAACCTCCGTAAGTTTTTATATTTTTTATATTATAAGAATTTTATAATTAATGCAATAATTTTATACTTTATAGCAAAAAACTGAAAGTAATAATTGTCTAAAAGTTATAAATTTAAATTATTAATAATTTAAAGGGAGGATATAATCAAATGAAACGTTCAGAGATTATAAAAAACATAGTTGATATAGGGGTAGTTGCAGTTATAAGAGCTGAGTCAAAAGGGGAAGCAATTAAAATAATTGAAGCAGTTAAAAATGGAGGTATTAAGGTACTTGAAATTACCATGACTGTTCCTGGTGCTGTAGACATAATTAAGGAATTATCTGAAACCTATAGAGGAGAAGATGTAATTATAGGAGCAGGAACTGTACTTGATCCTGAAACAGCAAGAGTTTGTATACTAGCTGGAGCAGAATTCATTGTTAGTCCATGCCTAAGTATAGAAACTTTAAAAATGTGTAATAGATACGGGGTAGCTGTTATACCAGGAATAATGACAGTAACTGAAATTGTAGAAGCTTTAGAATATGGTGTAGAAATATTAAAAGTATTCCCGGGAAATGCTTATGGTCCATCCATTATAAGTTCCTTCAAAGCACCTTTACCACAAGCTAACTTTATGCCTACTGGAGGAGTAAATTTAGATAATGTAGCTGAGTGGATAAAAGCTGGAGCAATAGCAGTAGGTACAGGTGGTGATCTTACTAAAGGAGCTAAAACAGGAAACTATGAAGAAATCACAAAAGTAGCAGCTGAATTCGTGGAAAAAGTAAGAGAAGCTAGGAATAATATTTAGGTGGGGGTATAAAGATGAAAGAAGTATTAACCTTTGGAGAAACTATGGTGCTTTTTAATCCTCAAGCTAATGGTCCGCTAAGATTTGTAGAGAGTTTTAGTAAATCTATAGGAGGAGCAGACTCTAATGTTGCTATAGCACTTGCAAGATTAGGACATCATGTAGGATGGTTTTCCAAAGTTGGAGATGATGAATTTGGTAGATACATTAAAAATACAGTTCGTGGAGAAGGTGTAGATGTATCTAGATTAAAAGTTGATAAGGGAGCCAGTACGGGAATACTTTTTAAAGAGAGAGTTAATAATGGAAATCCAAATGTTTATTATTATAGAGCAGGTTCTGCTGCAAGTAGATTATCTATAGAAGATTTAGACATAGAGTATATAAAAGACACTAAAATCATTCACGTTACAGGAATAACACCAGCATTATCTGAAAGCTGTAGAGAAACTGTATTTAAGGTGCTAGAGATTGCAAAAGAAAATGGAATAACTATTTCTTTTGATCCTAATATAAGATTGAAATTATGGACTTTAGAAGAAGCAAGACCGGTACTTCTAAAAATTGCAGAAGTGGCAGACATCATATTCCCTGGAATAGAAGAGGGAGAGATGTTATTAGGATTAGAAACTGAAAAAGACATAGGAGAAAAGTTTTTAGAAATGGGCTGCAAAACAGTAGTAGTTAAGCTTGGAGAAAAAGGCTGTTATGTAGCAACTAAAGCTGAGAAGGAATATGTACAAGGATTTCAAGTAACAACAGCAGATACAGTTGGAGCAGGAGACGGCTTTGCAGCAGGATTTTTATCAGGAGTATTGAAAAACTTAAGTGTAAGAGAATGTGGAATACAGGGAAATGCAGTTGGTGCCATGGCAACACTTGTAAAAGGTGATATGGAAGGTTATCCGTATTATGATCAGCTTATGGCATTTATGGGGAATAAAAAAGGTATAGATAGATAAATAACAATAAGAGTTCAGCTATGATTAGTGCTGAACTCTATTTTATTATATTAGTTTGTTTTCTTCATTCTTGACGATCTTTACAGCATTGATAGCTACCAATGAACCGTTTTTTGTTTCAAAATAACTTTTTTTAAACATAGAAGGTAGCAACCAACTATTTGGTTGCTTTTCTTATATCGTTAAGTTTTATGATATCAAAAACAATATTTAGTGAGGATATAAAAATACCTAGCCTGAATCCATTTGCTAGTAACTTGGAGAAGTCTGTCAGGTTTTTAGAGGACATATAGAATAATAAATCTATTGTAACTATGAGGATCATAGATAAAAAGAAAAATGATACTATATTTTTTCTTTTTATAAATTTATTTGATATTTTTTTTGATAAAGAAAGATTCTTATTAATTAAAATAGCAACTAAATATATAGATGCAGATATGGCTAAAGGTACTAGGATTTCATTGTTTATCATTACTATCAATCTCCTTCATATTGTGTATTATTCTTTTTGTAATATATTTCAAAGCAAGAGGGTCACTTCGTGTCCCTCAATTATCTCCGGGCATAAATAAGCTTTCATCCTATTTTCTTTATCTGATGTCTAGCCACTGTAACACTCCCACCTTCTATTAAAGTGGGAGATAACAGTGGCACGACCCTAGATAAGTTCAACTAACCTTCAGTGGGAGATTAAAACTCCATCTGAAGCTAAGTTTCACTTTATAATACCATATTAAAATTTTCTTGTGTTTATTTTGTAATAAACGTATTAGATTTATGATTAATCGTATGAAAATAGGAGTTCCCCCATAAATGTGAATTTCAAATTTTTTAATATTATATTAAAGGAGAGAAACTTTTGTAGTAAGAAAAATTAAATTTTCACCTGAGGTTAAATAAGAAGGTTTGACTCTAAAGTTAACTTTAAGGCTATAATTTAAGGGAAAGTAGAAAATCATAAAGTCATAGAATCATGCAGTAATAAGAAGGAGGACTAATATGAAACGTGGAATCTTAGTAACAGGTGGTGCTCATGGCATAGGCAAAGCGATATGTTTAGAATTTTTATATGCAGGAGATATGGTTTGTTTTATAGATATTGATGAAGAACTTTCTAAAGAATTTGAAGGTCAATTTCAAAATTTATTCTTTTATAAAGGTGATGTAGCCAATCCTCAGGATTTAAAAAACTTTGTTGAGTTTTCTAAAGAGAAGCTAGGGAGAATTGATATATTAGTAAATAATGCCTGCAAAGGTTTGAAAGGGATTTTATCAGATCTTGATTATGAAGGTTTTGACTATGTATTATCTGTTGGTTTAAAAGCACCCTATGAACTTAGTCGTTTGTGTAAAGAAGAGCTTGTTAAAAATCGTGGAAGAATTATTAATATTGCTTCCTCAAGAGCTTTTCAATCAGAACCTGATAGTGAGGCTTATGCAAGTGCAAAAGGCGGAATTGTTGCTCTAACCCATGCCCTTGCAATATCTCTAGGTCCGGATGTTTTAGTAAACTGTATTGCTCCAGGCTGGGTTAATGTAGAAGAAGGTAGAAATGATTATTCTGATGAAGATAAAGCTTCCATTCCTGCTGGAAAGATAGGTAATCCTAAGGATATTTCTAGCATGGTTATGTACCTTTGCAGTAATAGTTTTATTACAGGAGAGACAATAACTATTGATGGTGGAATGAATAAGAGGATGATTTATCATAATGATTGGAATTGGAAGTATGAATTAGAAAAGAAGTAAATCTTCTTTATCATAAAATAAATCCTGTAGATAGTTTTTATATCTACGGGATTTATTATTAATGGATATCTATGAAAGTTGTCATCTCTTGTTCCTGAGCCTCCATGGAGAAATGATGGGACTTCTACACAGTATATTTCAACTAAGTTAGCAATGCAAAGAACTAATGTTAGCAGAGTTTTAAATCAATTTTCTTCTTAATAGGTATCTTATTGTACAGTAAAATCACTTAAAGTATCTTTATACTCCTTAGGAAGCACCCCATATTTCTCTTTGAATTTCAAATAAAAATAATTTAGATTTGTATATCCAACTTGCTCAGCAATTGAGTAAGCTGGCAGATTAGTAGATTTTAAAAGAAAAATAGCTTGTTTTAATCTTTGTTCATGAACAAGTTCTTTGAAAGACTTCCCCGTAGATTTTTTTAATATTCTTGAGATATGTGTAGGTGAAAATAAAAAATGATTCGCCGTTTTTTCTAAACTACCTTCTACATAATTTGTTTCAATATAGTGTAGAATACTAGCAATTGAAACACTTTTTGAGGGTATAGGGCTTATCATATCTACATAATATTGAGTGCTTCTAAGCAGTTGACCAAATAAAATCATCATATGAGCATTTATCATCTGTTGAGATCCTATTTGTAAATGGTCATAGTATTCACATAAAATATTTTTAATACTTTGACGAACAACAATATTTCTATTAGTATGAAAGATTATATAATTATTATCTTGTTTATCAGAAATAATTGAAGCTATTGTATCACCAACTATTGAGTTTCCCCAAAGCTGTTGCAAAAAAGTAAGATTAAAAAAGCTACTTTGCATTTGAATATTAATCAGTATATCTTTTTCACCTGCCCCTTCTATTGAATGAACTACTTTTTTATCAAGAATAATAATGTCGCCTTTCTGTAATTTGATTTTTTCACCATTAATATATTGTACGAATTCACCACTATAAATATAATTAATTTCACATGTCCCATGAAGATGAGGAGTTACTGGCCTAAACCTGTTTTGTTTAGAAATAAAGTATTCCTGACCATCGGTTTCGGGTGTAAATTTATAGAAGTAAACTTCACCCGTATATTCCTTAGGTGACGGGTAAGTTTGAGTTTTATATATCGTTTCTTTATCATTGAGTATATAAAGTTTTTTTTCTAAGCTTTTATAATCCATAGGTATTTCTCCTTTTAACGTAAGAAATTAGATAAAAGTTTATTTATATTATAACATGTTAGATTTTGATAGGAAACATGCTTTATAATGTCATTGTTGAAAATGTTTACTAAGAATATAATACACTTATAGAACAAATAAAAGCCGGCAAGAGTTCTTATGTATATGTATTAATTTGATATTTATTAAGTGTTAGATTTTAAGTTCAAGTATTAGTGTTACTGTAATTATACAATATAAATAGAGATTTAGGAGGAATCATGATGGATCATAAAAAAGTTGCTACTGAGGTTTTAAAAGCAGTAGGTGGTAAAGAAAATGTAAATAATTTAACACATTGTGTTACACGATTAAGATTTAAACTTAAAGATGAACAAATAGTAAAAAAAGAAGAAGTTGAGAAGATTGACGGTGTAATTCAAGTTATTGAAAAAGGTGGACAATATCAAGTTGTAATAGGAAACCAAGTACAATCAGTTTATAACGAAGTAGCAAAACTAATTGGTGAACTAAATGAAGCAGAAGATAAAAATGAAAAACAAGGTGGTATTATTGATAGAATAACATCGACAATTTCAGGAATCTTTATACCTGTACTAGGGGTACTAGCAGCTACTGGTATGTTAAAAGGTGTATTATTTGCCTTAAAAGTATTAAATATTTTACCTGAAGTATCAGGAACATATCAAGTTTTATATGCAGTTTCAGATACATTAATTTATTTCTTTCCTATATTCCTAGGTTCATCAGCGGCTAAGCAATTTAAAATTAATCAATATTTAGGTATGGCTATTGGAGGAGCAATGATTTATCCTACAATAATTGATTTTGTAACCAAAGGAGAAGGAATAAGTTTCTTAGGACTACCAATGGGTTTAATTAATTATTCTTCATCAGTTTTCCCAGTAATTATAGCTGTTTGGATAGCATCATATTTAAATAAAGCTGTAGAAAAAATAACACCTCAAGCAATTAAATTCTTCTTTGTACCTCTAATTGTTTTAGTTGTTATGGTCCCTTTAACATTCTTTATAGTTGGACCAGTTTTGACTTATGGAAGTAATTTATTATCACAAGTAACAATGACTTTATATAATGCTAGTCCAATTCTTGCAGGACTTGTTATTGGTGGACCTTGGATTCTAATTGTAATGTTTGGTCTTCATTGGGCATTCATTCCAATATTCATAAACAACTTTATGACACTCCACTTTGACCCAATTAATGGGCTTCTAGGAGCAAATCAATTAGCTATGGCTGGAGCAGCAATTGCTATTGCAATTAAAACAAGAGATTCCAAATTAAAAGGGTTATCTTATTCAACTGGAATTGCATGTGCTTTAGGAGTAAGCGAACCAGTTCTTTACGGTGTAATTATTCCTGCAAAGAAACCGTTAATAACATCTATAATTGGAGGAAGTATTGGTGGAGCTCTAGCAGGATTCTTTGGAGCAAAATCATTTGCTTTTGGAGTAGCGGGAGTATTTGGAATTCCAGGATATATTAACCCTGCAGGAATAGATTCAGGTTTTTATGGCTATGTTGGATCAATGGTTGTTGGATTTGTTGTAGCATTTATATTAACTTATATTTGGGGATATAAAAATAAAACTGAAGCTTAACAGTATGAAATTTGATTACGTTATAAAATACAATAATTTTTGTTGCCGATTCTTAACTTAAGAATCGGCATATATAGGTTATATGATTAGAGGGTTTTATTTTTATAACTTGATTTGTAGAAAATATTAAATTGTCGATAAGTGGAGGGTAATATGAAATTATCAGTATTTATTAAGAAAATATTTGGAGTAAAAGATAATTTACAAGAAGAAGTTAAGAAAGCAACGAGTAATAAAACAGATAATATTGATAAAAAACAGGAACTAGAATCAATTTATAGTCCCTTAAATGGTAGGCTTGTAAAGCTAAGTGAAGTAAATGATGAAACATTTTCAAGTGAACTGATGGGAAAGGGTATAGCTATAGAACCTTCAAATGGACGTGTTGTTTCGCCTGTTAATGGGACAGTTGAAGTACTTTTTAATACTAAGCATGCAGTGGCTATTAAAAGTGATAATGGTGCCGAAATACTAATTCATGTGGGAATTGATACAGTTGAACTTGAGGGTAAATATTTTAAATCACATATAAATCAAGGGGATAGGGTTGAAGCAGGGGATTTATTAGTAGAATTTGATGGTAAAGCAATTAAAGATGAAGGATATGATATTGTAACTTCAATAATTATAACAAATACAACTAGCTATAGTGAAATTAGAGCAAGTGAGCAAGAGAAAATAAAAGAAAAAGAAGTTCTAATTAATATTGTCAGATAGCAAATAGAGTGGAGGGACGTAGTTAATATGGAGATTATAGAGTTAAGAGTAAATCATATAAAAGAGCCACTAGGTTTTAATTTTGAAAAACTTCATTTTTCTTATAAAGTTCTTAATGCAAAAGGGAAAAAGCAAATAGCTGCACAGATTGAAGTCTCCTTAGATAAGGACTTTAATTTGTTAATAATGGATACAGGAAGAAGTGAAAAGATAAAGAGTAATTTTTATGACCATCAATTAAGACTTAATCCTATGACAAGATATTTCTGGCGTGTAACAGTATGGTCTGATGAAGAAGAAGTAGCTACAAGCGAAATTTCTTGGTTTGAAGCAGGTAAGCAGGATGAAAGATGGACTGCTGAGTGGATAACATCAACCCTCAATCAAAACATACATCCTGTGATTTGGAAAGAAGTAATCGTAGATAAAAAAATAAAAGAAGCCAGACTATATATTTGTGGATTAGGAGTGTATGAAACATATATAAATAAAGAGAAGGTAGGTAATGAATACTTAGCTCCAGGAAATAATGATTATAATAAATGGATACAATATCAAACTTACGATATTACAGAGTCATTAACTCATGGTAACAATGTAATTGAAGTTATTCTAGGGGATGGATGGTACAAAGGTAACTTTGGTTTTAATGGAGGAATGAATAATATTTTTGGTGATACTTATGCTCTAATTGCTGAAGTTCACATTATATTCAGTGATAACTCAAAAGAGATTTTAGTAACTGACGAAACCTGGAGTTCATATGAAAGTAAAGTTAGAGATAGTAGCATTTATAATGGTGAAGTTTTAGATTTAACATTTACTCCAGAAAAAATTTATGGTGTAAGGAAATTAGAATTAAGTAAAGATTTGTTAACAGAAAGATTAGGAGTGCCTGTCATTGTTAAGGAAGAAGTTATTCCAGTAGAATTAATTAAAACCCCAGCCGGTGAAACAGTTATTGATATGGGTCAAAATATGGTAGGATGGTTGAAGTTTAAGAATACCCTTCCAAAAGGAAGTAAATTAATTTTTCAACATGGTGAAATTTTGCAAGGTGGTAATTTTTATAGAGAAAATCTTAGACATGCTAAAGCAGAATTTGTTTTTACTTCAGATGGGATTGAAGGATGGATACGTCCACATTTCACTTTTTTTGGATTTAGATATGTAAAAATAACTGGATGGAATGCTGAAATTGATCTTAAGAATTTTATTGGTGAAGTAGTATATTCGGATTTGGAAATGATTGGAGAGGTTAAAACTAGTAATTCAAAGGTTAATCAGCTATTTTCAAATGCTTTATGGGGGCAAAAGGGTAATTTCTTAGATATACCAACAGATTGTCCACAACGTGATGAACGTATGGGGTGGACTGGAGATGCTCAGGTATTTTCTGCAACAGCGGCTTATAACATGAATGTATATCCTTTTTTCACCAAGTTTACTCATGACTTATGGCTTGAGCAAAAAGAACTTGATGGTGCGGTACCTATGATAATCCCAGTTATTCCAAATCCATCAATGCCAAGTAACAATATAACTTCTAGCGGGTGGAGTGATGCTGCTACAATTATTCCTTGGAATATGTACTTATTTTCAGGAGATAAAAGTATACTAGAAAGTCAATTTGAAAGTATGCGTGGATGGGTAGATTATATTAGTAAGAAGTCAGGAGATAGCTATCTATGGCATGAAGGATTCCACTTTGGCGACTGGCTTGCATTAGATGGTGAAAATCCTAAGGCACCAAATGGAGGTACAGATCCTTATTTTGTAGCATCAGCTTATTACTACTATTCAACAACTATTGTTGAGAAGGCGGCTAAAGTAATAGGAAATAAAAGTAATGCGGAGCATTATGGGGAATTAGCAAATGAAATTAAGTATGCAATACAGAAGGAATATATATCTGATAATGGTAAGTTAACTATTGATAAGCAAGCTGCATATGTACTTACATTATATATGGGATTATGCAGAGATGAGCATAAAGAAAGGGTTGCAAGGGATTTAGCAAATCGTATTAAGAAGGATGATAATCATATAAAAACTGGTTTTATTGGAACTCCATATATTTGTAAGGTTTTATCAGAGTTTGGTTATAATGATTTAGCTTATACTCTTTTATTAAATGAAGAATTCCCGAGTTGGTTATATGCAATTAATCTTGGAGCCACTACAATTTGGGAACGTTGGAACTCAGTACTACCTGACGGGACCATGAATCCTCAAGGAATGAATTCATTGAATCATTATGCATATGGTTCAATAGTTGAATGGATGTATAGTTATATGGTGGGAATTAGACCAGATGAAAAGTGTCCTGGTTTTAAAAATGCTATTATTTCACCTAAACCTAATTGGCAGATAAAACAGGCTGAGGGAACAGTGAATACAGCCTCAGGGAAATATAAAGTTAAATGGGAAATACTCAATAGTGGTAAATTAGAGATTAATATTGACATACCTTTTAATGCTACAGCAACTGTTAAATTACCAGATGCAAGAGTAAATGATTTTGATATAGAAGATGCTAGACAGGTAAATGATGATGTTGTTATCGAACTGTCAGCTGGTAGATATAGTTTTTACTACATGCCAACAAAAGAGTATATAAGAAGTTTTGATGGTTCTACAACTTTAAAAACATTACTTGAAACTCCATCAGTAAAGAATATAATTGCAAATATATTGCCACAGATTATTAATATTAAACCATATAAGCTTCCTATATATAGCTCAAAGAGTTTAGAGGAACTTAAAAATATTGAAGAATTAAAAATAGATGAAAAAGCTTTAAATGAAGTAATTAGACAGTTTAAGTTATTATAAAAACATTAGGAGGAAAGTGTTATGAGTGGTTTTCCAAAAGAATTTTTGTGGGGAGGGGCTATTGCTGCTAACCAATGTGAAGGTGGATATTTAGACGGAAATAAAGGGTTATCCATAGTAGATGTAATACCAACAGGAAAGGATAGATTTCCTGTTGCTCTAGGAAAAATGAAGATGCTTCAGTGTGATGAAGAGCATTATTATCCAAGTCATGAGGCAATTGATTTTTATCATCATTACAAAGAAGATATAGCATTGTTTGCTGAAATGGGTTTTAAAACGTTACGTTTATCATTATCCTGGACAAGAATATTCCCAAATGGAGATGATGAAGCTCCCAATGAACAAGGATTGAAGTTTTATGATGGTGTATTTGATCAATGTTTAAAATACGGTATAGAGCCATTAGTGACAATCACTCACTTTGATGTACCTATGAATTTAGTTAAGACAGTTGGTTCATGGAGAAGTCGTAAAGTGGTAGGCTACTATGAAAGATTATGTGAGGTAATTTTCACTCGTTATAAAGATAAGGTTAAGTACTGGCTAACATTTAATGAAATAAATATGCTATTGCACTTACCGTTTATGGGAGCTGGTCTTGTATTTGAAGAGGGTGATAATGTAGAAGCTGTAAAATATCAAGCTGCACATCACCAATTAATTGGCAGTGCAAAAGCAACTAAAATAGCTCATGAAATTAATCCAAACTTTAAAATTGGTTGTATGTTAGCTGCTGGAAATACTTATGCAAATACCTGTGCACCTGAAGATGTTTGGAAGTCTATGGAGAAGGATAGAGAAAACTACTTCTTTATCGATGTTCAATCCCGTGGAGAATATCCTAACTATGCAAAGAAAATGCTTGAGAAAATGAACATTAACATAGAGATGGAAGAAGGGGACCTTGAACTTTTAAAAGAACATACTGTTGACTTCATTTCATTTAGTTACTATTCTTCAAGATTAACTAGTGCAGATCCAGAAGTAAATGCACAAACAGAAGGAAACGTATTTGCTACCTTAAAGAATCCATATTTAAAAGCAAGCGAATGGGGATGGCAAATAGATCCACTTGGGCTTAGGATAACTTTAAATTCTCTATATGATAGGTACCAAAAACCACTATTTATTGTGGAAAATGGGTTAGGTGCTATTGATGTAACAGATGAAAATGGATATGTTGAGGATGATTACCGTATTGAATATTTGAGAGAACATATTAAGGCAATGAAGGAAGCGGTAGTTGAAGATGGAGTTGAACTTATAGGATATACCTCATGGGGATGCATAGATTTAATAAGTGCATCTACTGGAGAAATGAAAAAACGCTATGGTTTCATTTATGTGGACAAGGATAACGAAGGAAATGGAACTTTAGCTAGAAGTAAAAAGAAATCATTCTATTGGTATAAAAAAGTTATTAATAGTAATGGAGAAGATTTAGTTTAAGAAAATGATTGAGAAAATAAAAAGCAACTAATTTTGCTATCAATTTGTACCGACCCCAAAAAGTTAGACCAAAAATCTAACGATTGGAGGTCGGTATTTTTATGGCTAAGTATAGCTATGAATTAAAGAAAAAAGTTGTTGAAGCATATCATCGTAATGAAGGTAGCTACGAGTATCTAGCAAAGAAATATGGAATTACAAATAAACGTCAGGTTTTAAATTGGGTTCAAGCGTATGATGAACTTGGCAATGAAGGTTTACTAAGATCCCGTCAAAATAATAATTATTCTTTTGAGTATAAACTTCATATGGTAGAATTATATTTATCTAGTGAAACATCTTATCAGGAATTAGCGCTTTCCGAAGGAATAAAGAATAGTTCTCTTATTGTGAAATGGGTAAATGACTTCCGAATAGCTGGTCCTGATGCTTTGAGAGCAAAAAAGAAGGGACGTAAGAAAACTTTGGGAATTACAAGTAATAAATCTGAGGTAAAGTTTACTGAAACTACTTCAGTTGATACTGGAGCTAAACATATAAAGGAACTTGAGGATGAGCTTCTCAGGTTAAGAATAGAGAATGCATTTTTAAAAGAACTGAGGAGGCTGCGCTTAGAGGACGAGGCAAAAACGAGAGAATTGCACGAGTTATCTACAGTCTCCGAGGAGAATTCAAACTAAAAAATCTTCTCTCGTATTCAAATATGCCCAAAGCAACATATATGTATTGGCAAAAAAGATTAGATAGGGAAAATCCTAACCAAGAGCTTGAGGATAAGATTTTAGAAATACATAAAAGCAATAAAGATTATGGTTACAGACGTATATATGGAGAACTTCGTAATCAAGGATATGTAGTAAACAAGAAGAAAGTTCAACGTATTATGCAAAAGCTTAAGCTTCAGGTTACATCTTTCACCAGAAAAAGTCGTAAATATAGTTCCTACAAAGGTAAGGTTGGAACTGTTGCACCTAATAGAATCCGAAGACGATTTTATACACATATACCTCATCAAAAGATTACAACTGATACAACAGAGTTTAAATACTATGAGGTGGATTCTAATGGTCATATGACAATGTACAAACTATATTTAGATCCGTTTATGGATATGTGTAATGGAGAAATTTTAAGCTTTGGAATCGGTAAAAATCCTTCTGCTGATAATGTAATGAATGCTTTGGATAAAGCAATCGAAATAACCTCTGACTGTCCTTATAGAAGAACATTTCATTCTGATCAGGGCTGGGCTTATCAAATGAAAGCATACTCTCATAGGCTTAAAGAGGAACGAATTTTCCAGAGTATGTCACGTAAGGGTAATTGTTATGACAATTCAGTGATGGAGAACTTCTTCGGTATCTTGAAACAAGAGATATACTATGGTGTCATATACTATAGTTACAAAGAACTAGAATCTGAAATAGAGAGATATATAGAGTATTACAATAAGCATAGAATCAAAGAGAAACTAGGATGGATGAGTCCCGTGCAATACAGGATTAGCCTTCTAGCTTCATAAAATAGCGAGGTAGCCGAAACTATCTCGCTAATAAAGTCTAACTTTTTGGGGTCACATCAATTTATTAGTTGTTTTTTTATTTTTTAAACTCTTTCAGTTTATCTGATGTCTAGCCACTGTAACACTCCAATCCGAACTAAAGGAGAAAGTGACTCACACAAAATCAAAGATTTTGGTTCCCTACTTTTCTAATAGGTTGGAGATAACAGTGGCACGACCCTAGACATTGTGCCTCTTGTGGGTATAAGTTCAACTATACTCATAGAGAACAGGCGATTCAGATGGAGCTCAAACTCCACCTGAATCAAGTTTCACTTGATACCTTACTTATAGTCCTTCGAAAATACCTTAAAATAATGTCTAAGAATTTTTGCCATTCCTTCATTAGAAGCTTTTTTTAATGCTATAAAGTCTAACGGTTTTATTTCATCAATCTCCTTCATTGCACCTACTAAAAAGTCTGTAAATACATTAATTTTAGATATGCCTTCTATTGCACATCTATGAAGATTATCATCACCAGTTCCTGAACCACCATGCAAAACTAATGGAACTTCTATAGCCTTTGCTAATTCATTTAGTCTTTCAAAATTTATTTCGGGATTCTTATTGCCTTTATAAATTCCATGGGATGTCCCTATAGAAACGGCTAAAGAATCTACACCAGTTTGATTAACAAAAGATACTGCTTCTTCAACAGTTGTGTATATGGAAGAAGTTCCACTTTGTCCCTCACCTTGTCCAACAATTTCACCTTGACCAACATGTCCAATCTCAGCTTCAACAGTTATGCCTTTTGGGTGTGCAAGCTCAACAACTTCTTTTGTTTTGCGAACATTTTCCTCAAAGCTATCCATAGATGCATCTATCATTACAGAAGTAAAACCTAGATCTATAGCACGTTTAATGTAGCCCATATCTTCGCCATGATCAAGATGTAAAACTATTGGAACTTTAACGCTTTCAGCCATAAATTTTCCTACAATAGCTGCTTCTTCTAGAGAAATTATATTACGATGTGCTTGAGCAAATGATAGGATAATAGGTCTATTGTATTCTTCTGCAACTTCAACAAAGGTTCTAGCAGAATCTAAATCTAAAAAATCAGGTGCTGGAACTCCATAGTTATTTTTTTTAGCATCTAATAATATTTCTTTTGAATTAACTAACATTTTTCTCCCTCCATATTAAATCAATTATTCACCTATTATTATGATATTGCATTTACGAGTACGAGATCTTGTACGGTCAAAGTCTACAAAATAAACATATCCTGTTGTCCCAACTCCTAAGGCTCCATTATCAACTTCAAAAGTTTCACTAGAACCAAGTATAGTTGCTTTTAAATGTGCATCGCAGTTAAATAGCGCAGAACGATCTCCGTTTGGAAGATAACTTGAGGCATCTGGCCATGATTCAACAGCTTTATAATGTTCTTCCCCAGGATAATTGTATTGTCCAAGTGCAACATTATCTGGAATTATTTTTTTTAGTACATCATTTAAGTCTACTTGAAGAAATTCATCTCCATTTTCAGTGTAATCATGAACGAATTCTTCAAAGAATACTGAACAGGTAGTGTGTGGAGAAATTACAACACAAATACCATTTTGTATGTTACTTTTCTTTATTGACTCCCTTACTTGTGGAGTAATATCAAAAAAACTTGGTGTTTCTCCGTGCGATGTTAAACTTATTTGTTCTTTATAAACGCTCATATTATAACCCCCTATTTATTCCTTATCTTTTATTGCTCTAACCATTGCTTCAGCCCATTCTTCTATACGCTTTTTAGGATCTGGAGCACCTAAAATACCATTTGTTCCGCCAGTACCATCAGCACCAAGCTTAATAACGTTATAAACATCCTCAGCGGTGGTAACCCCTGAAGCTATCATAACTAAAGTATTAGGACTCATTTCTCTAATCTTTTCCGTAGTTTCTATTACATAACTGTTATCTGCTGTTTTACCTGTTCCTATTAATTCAGTAGGTTCAGCTAAGATTATGTCTGGATTAAATTTAGAAAGCGCAACTGCTTCAGAAACAGAGTCAGCGCATACTATAGTTTTTATATCAAGTTCACGTGCTCTTTCAATTGTCTTTGATAATTCCGCTACAGTCATTGGATTTTCAGCGTGATTTAAGAAAACTGCTTTTGCACCAGCCTCTTTTAAAGATTCTGGTAATACATGTCCCATTCCACGCCCTGGTTTTAAGGATTCCATATGCTGAGCAGTTACAATTACGTTAGTAGTATTTTCGCTAATATAACGAATATCTGCAAATGGACATGTAAAAAACATTTCTATACCTGTTTCTTTAGCTATTTTGTCAGCAGCTAGTGCTAAATCTAGAGATCGTTTTCCATATAGATAGGATTTTGGATTTACAACTAAAAATGGTGTTCTTATTTTCATAAATTAATAGACCCTCCTTTAATTTATATACTTACCACTGGTAAAATAATTGTACCATAGGTAAAAATGGTCATCAATATGAAAATAGAAAATATTATAAATTTCAGGACTTGAGATAAAAGAATAAGTGGAGTATAATTATTACCACTGGTAAACAAGAAAGGGCTTTTACTTGATGATTTTAATTAAATATATTATTATTAAGTGAAAATAAATTTTAAATAGATGATTTTAATTAATAGAAAGGGGCTGATTTTGAATGAAGAGAACAGGTACTCCATTACATTTGGAGATTCAGGATGAAATGATAGCCTATTTTTCTAAATTCGAATACTATTCACCATTACCAGGTGAACGTGATTTATCTAATATGTTTAATGTAAGTAGACCAACCATTAGAAAAGCATTAGAAAAATTAGAGGATGAAAATGTAATTGTAAGAATTCAAGGAAAAGGAACCTTTTACATAGGAAATAAAGTTCCAATAGATTATTCAGATTCTAATAATAATGGACTTGGATTATCTAGTATTTTAAGCTCAGCAGGGAAATTTACTAAAAACCGTGTACTTAAACAAGCTGTTGAATTCCCAAAATCCAATGTAGCATCTTATCTAAATATTTCTGAACAGGATTTAGTATTTCACTTAAAGAGAGTTAGGTATGTTAATGATGATTTGTATTCTCTAGCAGATGATTATATTCCATTAAAAATATGTCCTAAATTAATTGACATTGATTTTACAGAACATAATCTTTTTAGAACACTTGAGGAGCATAATGTAATTCCATATAAAGAAGAAAAAAATATAGAGATAAGAAAAGCTGATATTCAAGAAGCTACTTATCTTAATCTAAAAGAGAATGATCCTATTTCTATTACCCGTATTACAACCTACGATAAAGAGGGGAATATCATTCAGTATGCAACTTCTAAATCAGATGCGTATAAGAGTACCTTTAGAATAATATCTAAAAAAGAATAAAATATAAAGAAAGTACTTTTTGTGTAATTGTTTTGGTAGAAATCAAGAAAGTGCTTTAATTGTATAATAAGTATCCCTTTTTTGTTAAACTATTATTATAAGAATTTATAGTAAAGTTGGAGGATGATATAAATGAATAAGATGAGTGATAATTTTACACTTAGTAATGTATATAAAATTCCATGTGTTGGATTTGGAACCTGGCAGACACCAGATGGAGATACAGCAGTTAGTTCTGTAAAAGCAGCTCTTAGCTTTGGATACAAACATATTGATACAGCAGCGGTTTATGGTAATGAAAAAAGTGTTGGTACAGGGATTGCTGAAAGTAAGGTATCACGTGAAGAGCTTTTTGTTACAAGTAAAGTATGGAATAAAGATCGTGGCTATGAGAAAACCATAGCTGCATTTAATAAAACATTAGATGATTTAGGATTAGACTATCTTGATTTATACCTAATTCATTGGCCTGCAAATGCAAAGCAGTTTTCAAATTGGGATGAAATCAATCTAGAAACATGGCGTGCAATGACAAAGCTTTATAAAGAAGGAAAAATTCGTGCAATAGGTGTATCTAACTTTTTACCACATCACCTAAAGTCACTTATGAAAACTGAAATTCCACCAATGGTTAATCAGATAGAATTTCATCCAGGTCAAATGCAAAGTGAGACAGTGGATTATTGCAAGAAACACAACATGTTAGTGGAGGCATGGAGCCCACTTGGGACAGGAAGAATGTTATCAAATGAAACACTTAAAGAAATTGCAGCAAAATATAATAAATCTGTAGCACAACTTTGTATACGTTGGTGTCTTCAAAATGAAGTACTTCCTTTACCAAAGTCAGTTACTCCTTCACGTATTCAAGAAAATAGCGAAATATTTAATTTTGTTATTTCTAATGAAGATATGTCTTTAATTAACTCTATGGAGTATTGCGGTGGATCAGGAATGAATCCTGATGAAGTTAAGTTTTAGAAAAGTAAAAACACTATATAAAGACAAGAGTTCAGCAAAACTTAATGCTGAACTCTCTTTTTTATCAAATTATAGTATCTTCTTCTTTTTTGACTACTTTAGCAGAATTAATTGCAACTAAAGAGCCATTTTTTGTTTCAAAGAAGTTATTATCTATAATAAGATTCATTAAATTTTCTACTTCTTCCTTAGTTAAATTTGGTCTAACTCCAGATATAGATATAGAAGATTTTGAGCCATTGGAGGTGATAAAACTCAAAGAAAGAGTATAACTCATATACAACCCACCTTTCTAACTTAATATTTTTAATATATCTAATCTTTTTTTACTATTTTAGATACGTCAAATACTAAAGCGTCTCTGGTATCATTAGATAAAATACCTCTTATAGCTTCTGCAAGCTCATAAAGGGCATCTACATTATAATCAGGTCTTAAGCCAGAAAAATTAAGCTTTTTATAAATTTTTTCTCCTGCCTTGTTAACTCCATTTTCAACTTCTACAGTAAATTGAGATGAAGTAGCTACCTTTTCTACTGACATTTTTATCAACTCCTCATAATTGCTCACTCTTTACTATATGAAACAAAATAGAATTTGGGCACAATTTATCAAAAAAAATCGAATGTGGAAAAATAGCGCGAAAGTCTTGTGGAATCCTAAGTTAAATAACTTTATTTTAATATTATGTTTAATAACCATATAACCATATATCCAGAAATCCAGTTAACCAGAAAACTGGTTATCCAGAAATCCAGATATCCAGCTAAAAAATTGTATCTTTTAAGTTTTGGTAGAATATTATTTTAAAAAGAGGTGATATTTATGGCTGAAAAAGTAAAGTTGTCAGCTAATGAAGTTGATGAAATATTAAAAGAAGATGATGAAAAAGGCTCTATTAATATAGAGTGGAATGATGAGGAAGAGATCGACGGGGAAGTAGTAAATGAACTTATAAGTTCTAGGTATGAAGAGGTAACTTCTAACATTAAAAAGGAACCAGTTTTAATAAATAAAGAAGAAAAAGATTTTGAAGTTAGAAAAATAAAAAGAGGAAAACGCAAGACTCCTACAATAGACGGAGAGGAATTTGATGTAAAAAGAACCTATATGATGAGAAAATCAACTGTTAGAATGCTCAATCAGCTCAAAGGAATGAGTGAAGATGTAGATATTCATATGAGTACAATACTTGATATAGCTATTAGGCACTATTTTAATAGCGTAATTGAAGATGGTAAAAATGAAGTGTATTTAGGCAAGAAACAATAAAGGTTATTAAGAGACCTTTTCTTAATTTGTAAATCACATACTTTCTAAAAAAAATATGATACTATAGTTAGGGAGGTGTAGATACATGCCAAGTATTATTCTTTTATTATTAAATGTCATAAATACTGAAGAAGAAGACTCTGTAAATTATAAGATAGCCCACTATCTATTAAATAATACAAGCAGCTTTAAGTCTTTTTCAACTAGTAGTATTGCAGAGGGGTGCAATGTTTCAAAAGCTACAATAAGTAGGTTCTGTAAGAAAATTGGAGTAGAAAGTTTTTATGAATTAAAGTATATGTTTCAAGACAGGAAATCTGATTTAGAAGAGAAATATGGGCTTGTTGCGGGACATGAAAATAGCCACTCTTATTTTATAAATCAGGCTATAAATTCCATGAATTTATTAAAGGAAAATTTAGATATTTATCTTTTGAGTAACTTAATTGAGGATATTTTTAAATATAAAAAAGTTGCTATGTTTGGACATATGCAATCAGGTAGCATAGCAATATCAATGCAACATGAGTTGTTTTCAAGTGGAAAAATGGTTGATACTCGTATACCTTTTATGGCTCAAAAAAAATATATCGAAGAGTCAACAGAAGAAAATCTTATTATAGCTTTTTCTTCTTCAGGCACATATTTTTCACGAATATTTCAAAATGAAGAGTTTTTTAACAAAAGTAATGCAGCTAAAATTTATTTGATAACAACCTCAAGTATAAAGAAGCCTTCTTATATTGATCATGTTATTGCTCTGCCAAACAATAATATGTTAGAATCTTCTCTAATACTTGAGTGTTATGCAAAACTTATTGCTCTAAAATATTTTGAGTATGTAAATAAGAAATCAAAATAATACATAAATATTACTATAATATGTTCCCTTATACATTGTAAATTTCTTTATCTGAAACTTGTTTCACAAAATGAAATATTATTGAAGTGAGACAAGATTTAATCTATTGTAAAGGTATAGATCACTTAAGATTTAAGGAGGATTAGCAATGGATAAGAAGCCAGTTAAAATTGTTACAATCGGTGGAGGCAGCAGTTACACTCCAGAATTAATGGAGGGTTTTATAAAGAGATATGATGAACTACCAATAAGAGAAATTTGGTTAGTTGACGTAGAAGCAGGAAAAGAAAAATTAGAAATCGTTGGTGCTATGGCTCAACGTATGTGGGATGCATCACCATATGATGTAAAAGTTCACTTAACTTTAGATAGAAGAGAAGCATTAAAAGATGCTGATTTCGTTACTACTCAATTCAGAGTTGGTTTATTAAACGCTCGTATAAAAGATGAAAGAATTCCTTTCTCTCATGGATTATTAGGACAAGAAACAAATGGAGCAGGTGGTATATTTAAAGCTCTAAGAACAATACCTGTAATTTTAGATATAGTTGAAGATATGAAAGAACTTTGCCCTAATGCTTGGTTAGTTAACTTTACAAATCCAAGTGGAATGGTAACTGAAGCTGTAGTTAGATATGGTAAATGGGATAAGGTTATAGGACTTTGTAACGTACCAGTTGGAGCTATGATGAATGAACCAGGAATGATAGGTAAAACATTAGATGATTTAACTTACAAGTTTGCAGGATTAAACCATTTCCATTGGCATAAAGTTTTCGATAACAATGGTAAAAATGTTACTGCAGAAATCATTGATAAAATGTACAGTGAAGATGCTGGAATTCCAAAGAATATCCATGCAGTTGCATTTATGAGAGAACAAATAGATCAAATGCAATTAATCCCTTGTGGATATCATAGATACTACTACTTACAAGAAGAAATGTTAGAACATGGTTTAGAAGAATACAATGGAGTTGGAACTAGAGCTCAACAAGTTAAAGTAACTGAAGGTGAGTTATTTGAACTTTATAAAGATCCTAACCTAAACTACAAACCAGAACAATTAACTAAACGTGGTGGTACTCACTATTCAGATGCTGCTTGTGAAACAATAGCTTCTATATATGGTGATAAAAAGCAACACATTGTTGTTTCTACTCAAAATAATGGATCTGTTCCAGATCTTCCAGCAGATTGTGTTGTAGAAGTTTCTGCTTATATTTCAGCAAGTGGAGCTTTACCAATAGCATTTGGACCATTAGCACCAGCAGAACGTGGATGGTTACAAGTTATGAAGAACATGGAACTTTGTGTATGTGAAGCTGCTGTTACTGGAGACTACGGTCTACTTATGCAAGCATTCTTCTTAAATCCACAAATACCAAGTGGAAAAACTGCTAAACGTGTAATGGACGAGCTTTTAATAGCTCATAAGAAACATTTACCTCAATTTGCTGCTAAGATAGCTGAATTAGAAGCAGCAGGAGTAACTGTTAAAGATGAAATAGCTGGAAGTATAGATTAATTAGAATATTAAGAAATAAATATAGTTTAAGTGAAAAAGAACTTAGTTGAAAAACTAGGTTCTTTTTTATGCTTTAAAATATTAAACTTTTCTATATTCACTGGGTTTTACACCATAAAACTCAAAGAATTTTTTGTAAAAGAAGCTAAGATTATTATAGCCAATATCATGAGTAATATCATTTAATGATATGTATGTCAGAGAAAAATATGGTTAAAGAAATAATTGAAATGAAAAAAGAAAATTACTATAAAAAGTTAGGTTAGTTAAGAGGATGATATTATTATGGTAACAATAAAATTATTTTGTTCAGCCGGTAAGATAAAAATGTTTGAATTTAATGAAGATTATTTTTATCCAGCAAAAGTAGCAATCGATATGTATCATAATTTTAAAGAGGACAGTGCTCTTTTTGCAGAGATGGGATTTAAAACATACAGAATGTCTATTGCATGGACAAGAAATTTTCCTCTAGGAGATGAGGATACACCTAATGAGGAGGGCTTGAAGTTCTATGAAGATATTTTTTTAGAGTGTAAAAAATACAATATAGAGCCTTTAGTAACAATAACTCATTTTGATTGTCCAATGCACTTAATAAAAAAATATGGTTCGTGGAGAAATAGAAAATTAGTTGGTTTTTATAAGAGATTATGTGAGATAATTTTCACAAGATATAAGGGGCTAGTAAAATATTGCCTTACCTTCAATGAAATTAACATGATATTACATGCTCCATTTATGGCAGCTGGAATATATTTTGAAGAAGGAGAAAATCAAAATTTGGTAAAGTATCAGGCTTCACATAATATTTTATTAGCTATTGCTGAGGCTGTGAAGATTGCTCATGAAATTGATCCTGGTAATTTAGTTGGATGTATGTTAGCAGGAGGGAATCATTATCCTTATTCTTATAAACCAGAAGACTATTGGAAAGCTATAGAGAAGGATAGAGAGAACTATTTTTTTATTGATGTACAAGCAAAAGGAAAATATTCAAATTATGCATTAAAGAAGTTTGAGAGAGGGAATTGAACTTGACTACAAGATGGAGATATTGAGTTATTAAGAGACAATACAGTAGACTTTATATCATTTTCTTATTATTCCTCAAAGGTTGCAAGTGCAGACCTTAACGTTGGAGAGCAGACAGAGGGAAATGCATATAAATCAATTAAAAATCCATATATTAAATCTTCTGAGTGGGGATGGCAGATTGATCCTTTAGGTTTACGTTCCATGCTTAATGTGTTATATGATCGTTATAATAAACCACTATTTATTGTAGAAAATGGATTAGGGGCAGTAGATATACCTAATGAAGAAGGGTTTGTAGAAGATGACTATAGAATAAGCTATTTAAGAGAACATATAAAAGCTATGAAAACAGCAGTTGAAGAAGATGGTGTAGACTTGCTAGGATACACAACCTGGGGTGGAATTGATTTAGTTAGTGCAGGAACAGGACAGATGAGTAAAAGATATGGCTTTATATATGTAGATAAGGATGATGAAGGCAATGGAACATTGAAACGTTCTAGAAAAAAATCATTTTATTGGTACAAAAAAGTTATTGAAAGTAATGGAGAAATAATTTAGAGTTTAATATAAAAGTAAGAATTCAGCAAAATAAATGCTGAATTCTATTTTTTACATATAAATAATATTATTAATTACAAGATAATACGAGTTAATACAAAATATTGCGGGCTTATATCTTAAAAAAATAATATTCTATACCTATATCTATTAAAATCAGGGGGTAGGTACGGTGAGAAATATTATAAATATTAATAGAGGGTGGAAGTTTACTAGAAATAATGAGGAAGGATCAGTAGATAAGTATTTTAATGTGGAAGGTTGGGAAGCCGTAAATATACCACATACATGGAATGCTATTGATGGTGCAAATGGAGCAGATTTTTATAAAGGAGCCTGTTGGTATAGAAAAGAAGTGTTTCTGGATAGCTTATATAGAGGAAAGAGGGTTTTTATTGAGTTTAATGGTAGTAATAGCATTACTGATATATATGTGAATGGTAATTATATTGGTAATCATAAGGGTGGTTACTCAATTTTTAGATTTGATATAACTGATGCTTTGGAATATGGTAGCACAAATCTAATTTCTGTAAAGGTTGACAATACTGTTGTAGATGACGTATATCCTCAAAAGGCAGATTTTACTTTCTACGGAGGAATTTATAGAGATGTAAATATTATTATTGTCGATACTGTCCACTTTGACTTGATGGATTATGGCTCAAAAGGAGTATATATTGTTCAAGAAGAAGTAAATAAAGAAAAAGCTTCTCTAAAAATAAAAACTAGATTAGTTAATTCAATTGCAGAAAATAAGAAAGTGAGACTTTGGGCAGAAATATTTGATGGAGAAGATAACTTTATAACTTATGCGACAGAAGAAGTTATAATATTAGCTAAAGAAACTATAGAAGTAGAAATACCAGCTTTAATAGAAAAACCAGTACTTTGGAATGGAATAAAAAATCCTCATATGTATAAGATGAAAATTTCTTTGCAAAGTTATAATGATACTGTAGATGAGCTTTCAATAGATTTTGGAGTTAGATATTTTAAAGTTGATGCAGAAAAAGGATTTTTCTTAAACGATGAGCACTTATTACTAAAGGGAGTTTCAAGACATCAAGACAGAAAGGATATGGGATGGGCTATAACAGCTAAAGAAGAACTTGAAGATATGGAGTTAATTAAAGAAGTTGGAGCAACTTCCATAAGACTTGCTCACTATCAACATAATCAAAATTTCTATGACATATGTGATAGAGAGGGTATGGTAGTATGGGCTGAAATACCTTTTATTTCTGTTATGTCCAAATTAGAGCTAGAGGGAATTAATGCAAAACAGCAGATGATTGAATTGATAAGACAAAACTATAATCACCCATCAATAATGTTCTGGGGAATTCAAAATGAAATACAAATTGGTGGAGATAGACCAGAAGTAAGAAAACTTGTTAAGGAACTTAATGAGTTAACTAAAAAAGAGGATTCAACTAGACTTTCTACTATGGCAAATGTTATGTTTGTTGGAGATACCGATGAATATAATTATTTAACTGATGTGGTAGGAAGTAATAGATATTATGGCTGGTATACTGGGAAACCAGAAGATTTTTCTGGGTGGATTGATGGCTTTCACAAAACAAATCCAAATGTGGGGTTATGTATATCAGAATATGGAGCAGAGGGGATTGTAGAATATCATAGTAATTCTCCTCAGGTAAAGGACTATACTGAAGAATATCATGCTTTATATCATGAAAAAGTTTGGAATATTTTTAAAGATAGACCTTTTCTATGGGCTACTTATGTATGGAATATGTTTGATTTTGGTGCTAATATACGAGATGAAGGTGGAGTGAAGGGTCGAAATAATAAAGGATTAGTAACCTATGATAGAAGGATTAAAAAAGATGCTTTTTATATGTATAAGGCTCAATGGAGTGATGAGAAATTTGTTCATATAACAAGCAAAAGATTCATAGACCGAGTAGAAGACCGTATAAATGTTAAGGTGTATTCGAATTGTGATGTTATAACTCTATATATAAATGGAATTAAATTAGACTCAAAAGTTAGTGAAAATGGAATTTTTATTTTTGAAAATGTTGAGTTAAAAGAAGGAATAAACGTAGTTGAGGCACTGAGTAGTGAAGAAGGAATTATGCTAAAAGACTTAGCAAGATTTAATAAGGTACTTTTACCTAATTCAAGCTACGAGGCACCAGTAGAAGATAAGGGTGAAGAGGTAGAGAATTGGTTTCAAATGCCTGATTTTAGTGATGTGGTAATTGAAGAATTAGAAATAACTGATGATGTTTATTCTACTCGTTGTACTTTTGGAGAAATTTTAAAAAATGAAGAAACAAAAGCTATATTTAAAAAGTTTTTTGGTAATGCTGATGAAAATCCAATGTTCGCAATGACTTTAGGCATGACAGTTGATACAGTAGCAACAATGGCAAAAGAATTTTATACTGATAAATTAATGTATATGTTCAATAAAGAATTGACCAGGATTAAAAAGATATAAATTCAATAGAGCTTTTTAAATAAATTTATAAGAAGAGTCTGTAAAATCTATACAGACTCTTTTTTGTAAATTAGATTATTTTTTATCTTTCTTATTTCTATATTCTGAAGGTGTGGTTCCTTTAATTTTTTTAAATACTTTGGTAAAATAGTTAACATCATTAAAGCCAACAGTATAAGAAACATCAGTAATAGACATAGTATCATTTTCAAGAATAAATACTGCTTCATTGATTCTTCTTTTATTTATATATTCAGTAATGGTTTCGCCAGTTTCTTTTTTAAACTGTCTAGATAGTTCAAAAGAACTAACGTATAGGGATTCGGATATAGTGGTTAGGCTAAGATATTGGTTGAGATTTATACGGATAAATTCTATAGCTTTCCTAACAGTAGAACTGTAGTTCTTTAGTGAAAGCTTTTTTACTGAATTACAATACTCTACTTGCATTGTATTTATCAAATTTGTTATTTGTTGTAAGTTAGTACACTTTTCAATTTGGACTGAATATTTAGAAGATATACTGTCAAGATATATTGGGTGAAGCCCTCCTTTTTCAGCGGCTTTTCTAAACAACGTATTTAATACTAGAATATAATTTTTAGTGGAACGTAAGGGATCGTTAGGAATACGATCATGAACGCTGGATATTAAGGAATTATTTTCTTTCATTATGTTTTCGTATGATTCTATGTCACCCAATTCAACTGCATGCATCCATTTATTTTCAATGCTATATCTTCTTTCGAATTCCTCCATAGTTGTCTCAGTATTTTGTTTTATAATTTCAGGAGAGATTGAATATTCTGTTTGAAAATCATAGGTCAAGTTACCTATTTGTGGTATATCAGAGATCTGAGAATTGACAGTTGATACTATATAGGAAAGAAATTCTCCATTATTTTTAGCTTGATATGTACTGAATATAGGCAAGGTTAAATAATATTGTTTAACTATATTTTTAAGTGGAAGAGATATCTTATTATCTGAGACTATTGAATCAATCATTAATGTTGTAGGCTCTTCAAGAAGATATGGACCTACAATAATACTTCCAAGGTAATCAGCGTTATCATATATCTTAGCAGAGATAAAATTCAATCTATAGGAATTAGTGTGAAATAATACATTGTATTCAATACTTGAATAATTAAGTTGTAATTTATCTATTAAGCCTGAAAAATAAGGGGCTAATGAGTCTGGGACTCTTGTAAATCCATAATCAAATAGGATATTAGACGTAACATCCATAAAAATAGTATCTGTATTTGAATAATTAAATGCGAATTTACATATTTGTTTAATTTTATCTATCATTTTACTTAAAGTCTCCTTTACCGAAATACATTTTTTGAATTATTACTATATACTTATTATATATTTTTTGCTGATTAGCGCAATATTTTACGAGAAACAGATAAGGTTTTATTATAATATAGGGATGTAAACGTTAATCTGAGTAGATATTCAAATATAAAGATAAAAACTTTTATGTCTTAATATCTTGAATAATCAATTTAGATGGACAAATCAGATTTAAAAATATGTGGGGGGGGAATTAGGTGTTAGATTTTAGTAGCGTAAATGAAAAGGTTGTGATTGTAACAGGAGCAAGTAAAGGTATAGGAGAAGCAATTGCAAGATGTTATGCGGAACATGGAATGAAGGTGGTTTGTGCAAATAGAGATTTAGTACGTGGAAAGGAAGTAGCAGATTCAATAAGAAAAGCAGGTGGGGAAGCTATATTTTTTAATGCTGATTGTAGTAAAGCTGAAGATATAAAAGCATTAGTAGATTTTGCGGTGAATCATTATGGGCGTTTAGATGGAATTGTAAATAATGCTGGTATAGGAATGGGCGGAAGTCCATTACATGAGTATTCTTTGGAAGAATACGATAAAGTAACTAATTTAAATTTAAAAGGTTTATTTGTTGGAATGAAGTATGCTTTAGAGGCAATTTTTAAAAGCAAAACAGAAAACGGTTTTATTATCAATATTGCATCAATTGCAGGAATTATGCCGCAACGAGGACAAGCATTATATACTGCAACTAAGCATGCTGTAGTTGGGCTTACTCAGTCGGCAGCTCTAGATTATGCACCATACAATGTTACAATAAATGCAATTTGTCCTGGATATACTGAAACGGCTATTTTCGATGGGACGCCAGAGCAGGCAAAGCAATATTTTATAAATGATTGCCCAAGTGGAAGAATGGGTAAGGCAGAAGAATGTGCATATCTAGCGCTGTTTCTTGCATCTGACATGGCTAGATATATTAATGGCGCAGTAATTCCAATAGATGGAGGATTATCAGCAGGTGCTAAAAATGTGATTCAGTGGAAAAATCCTGAAATATTGAATATGTAAAGTTTATAAAGGTTCAGATAAAGCGAATATAATAGAATTTTAATTATACAGGAGGTTTTATTATGGTTAATCAAAAAGAAAAAATACAAAATAATGATAAACTAGGATTTGGAAAATTATTAATTTATAAAAGTTCAGATGTTACAGCAGCGGGTATATCTGCGATTGTACTTGGTTATTTGACTTTATATTGTACAGATACATTGGGAATTAATCCAGCCTTGCTAGGTACTCTTTTGATGGCAAGTAAAATATTTGATGCATTCACAGATATAATTGCTGGATGGTTAGTAGATAATACTCATACAAGATTTGGAAAGGCAAGGCCATATGAACTTTGTATTATAGGAGTTGCAGTTTGTACAGTAGGGCTTTTCGCAGCAAGCCCTGAATGGAGCGAATTTATAAAGTGTGCATGGATATTCTGTATGTATACTCTAGTATTTTCAGTATTTACAACACTAAGATCAGCAGCGAATGTACCATATACTATTCGTGCATTTAGCAATAATCAGAGAATCATCGCAAAAGTTGCTTCTTATGGTGGAATTATTACGATGGCAGCTTCTATAGCAATTAGTGTTGCATTCCCTATTGTTATGAGTAAGTTAGCAACTAGTGGAGCAGGATGGACTAAAACGGTTGCTATTTTTGTAATTCCATTAGGCATTATTGGCATCACACGTTTTATTTTCTTAAAAGAAGATCCATCTGTAGATGCAGGAGAGCAGCATCAAAAAATTTCAATAAAAGAAGTCATCCAAATGTTAAAGATGAACAAATACATCTGGTTGTATGCTTGTATTATGCTTTGTTATAATGTAACAACATCGCTTGGTATGGCCACCTATTATTTTAAATGGATTATAGGAAGTACTTCTTTAATTTCTGTAACATCTATGATATCCATTGTTCTGCTGCCAGTAATGTTTGTATTTCCAGCAATTATGCGTAAGATAGGTACTATGGGAGATATGATAGCAAGTTTTTGTGTAATAGGTATTATAGGATATATAATAGTATTCATTTCTGGTTCATTTCTTCCAGGAGTTTTAATCGGTGGAGCTATAGGGACATTTGCCACACTTCCATTGGCTTATTATGGCGTACTTTTCACAATGAAATGTTGTACTTATAATGAAATGAATGGTATGGCTAGGATGGATGGATCAACAGGTATTTTATCAAACTTTGCAACAAAATTCGGTTCTGCAATTGGATCTGCATTAACTGGGGTTTTGTTAGGTTTTGCAGGTTATGTGTCAGGCGCAAATATAACTACACAGCCAGATAGCGCATTAATAATGATTCGTATACTTTATGCTGTTGTACCAGCAGTATTTTTGGTAATTATTTTATTTTCATCAAAAGCATTCGCATCATTAGAGAGAAAGATTTCAAAATGGGAAGAAACTAGAAAATTAGAGACAGAAGCTACTGCACAGACTTTAGGTGTAGATAACTAAAAATAAAATGTGGGAGGAAAGTTTGATATGAAAAAATTTAATAATAATTTTATGATTGGCGCAACAACAGCAGCTCATCAGGTAGAAGGAAATAATAGATATAGTGACTATTGGGCACAGGAACAGTTAACACATTCAATTTTTAATGAACCATCTTTGGATGCAGTAGATCACTACAATCGTTATGAAGAAGATATTAAATATATGGCTGATGCTGGATTAAATACTTATCGCTTTTCTATAGAGTGGTCAAGAATTCAACCAGAGCCAGATAGTTGGATAGAAGAAGAAGTGGAACATTATAAGGCTGTTATTGCATGTTGTAAGAAATATGGAATTACACCAATGGTTACATTACATCATTTCTCATCTCCAAAATGGTTGATTTCAGAAGGTGGTTGGGAAAATCCTTCTGTTGTAGATAAATTCACTTATTATTGTAAACATTTAATGGAAGAAATAGGGCAAGAACTGGAGTATGTTTGTACAATTAATGAAGCTAATATGCGTCTTCAACTGGCAGCTTTAATTAAATCTATGATGAAAAGAATGATGGCTGGTGGGACAAAAGCTGATGCAAAGAGTAGTGAGAATAATGTACAAGTTGGTATTAATATGATGCCAGAAAACATGAAGTTAAATATGATGGAAACTGCAGAAGCTTTCGGAATAAAGGATCCAACGAAGGTTCATACATTTGTTTCTCAATGTACACCAGAAGGTGATATTCTTGTTATGAAAGCACATGAAGCGGCTAGAGATGCTATCAAGGCAGCTTACACTCATTTAAAAGTAGGACTTACCTTATCATTACATGACATGCAACCATATCCGGGCGGGGAGAAATTTGCAGAAAAAGAATGGGATGAAGAATTTTTACACTATCTTCCTTATATTAAAAATGATGATTTTCTTGGTGTTCAATGTTATACAAGAAAACAGTTCGATGAAAATGGGGTGACAGCACCAGACAAGGAAGTTCCTAAGACTCAAATGGGATATGAGGATTATCCGCTTGGAATCGTGAATGTTGTCAGAGCTGTAGCAAAGGATTTTCATGGTGATTTAATTGTAACAGAAAATGGAATTGCAACAAGTGATGATAGTCGTCGTGTGAATTTTATTAAGGAGGTACTAGAAGGAATCCAAGAATGTGTAGAAGAAGGTATTCCAGTAAGAGGTTATATGCATTGGTCTTTGCTTGATAATTTTGAGTGGCAAAAGGGATATTCAATGAACTTTGGTTTGATTGCAGTGGATAGGAATACGCAGAAACGTTATCCTAAAGAAAGCCTAAAAACATTGGGAAGTTTTATAAATCGTGTTTAGTTATGACTTACTATATAAAAATATAAATGAGGTGGTATGTAAATGAAACAATATTTTTGTAATCCTGTAAATATAGATTATCGATATCAGTTTAATAAAAGCATGCAAAGCTACGGTGAATTAGAGGTAGCTAGAGAAGCTGCTGATCCATCTATGATTTTATTTAAGGGAAAATACTATATTTTTGCTTCGATGACATTAGGAGTATGGGTATCAGAAGACATGGCAAACTGGGAAAATTATAGACTTCCGGATGAACTGCCTCTTTATGATTATGCACCAGATGCACGAGTTATTGGAGACTATGTATATTTCTGTGCTTCTAAGAGAGGAGAAATATGTGATTTTTACCGTACAAAGGATATTCTCAATGGACCTTATGAGAAGATTAATGGAAGCTTTGATTTTTGGGATCCGAATATGTTTTTAGATGATGATGGACGACTATATTTCTACTGGGGATGTACTAATATTACACCATTGTTTGGAGTAGAATTGGATCCAGTAACTTTAATACCTGTTGGAGAGCAAAAAGAGTTGATTTTTGGTGATGTCTATTCCAAAGGCTATGAGCGTATTGGGGAAGATAATACTGTATTTCCAGTTGTTGGGGAGGAGTTAGAAACTCGTTTTCAAGAATTCTTAAAGCTCAAAGGTGTGGATGCAAACAGTCTTTCACCACAGATGTTGTCCATGCTAAGAGGCTTTTTGAGTAGTGCTCCATATATTGAAGGAGCATGGATGGATAAATACAATGGGAAGTATTACCTACAGTATGCTTGTAATGGTACGCAATACAATGTTTATGCTGATGGTGTATATGTATCAGACAGTCCACTTGGTCCATTTACTCTTGCGAAGAATAATCCGTATTCTTATAAACCAGGAGGTTTTTTGCCTGGAGCAGGACATGGATCTACAATGTGGGATATATATAAAAATCTTTGGCATACAGCTACTATGCGTATTAGCGTAAATCATAGTTTTGAGCGTAGAGTTGGAATTTGGCCTGCTGGATTTGATGCAGATGGAGATTTGTTTTGTAATCAGAGATATGGAGATTGGCCATTGAATGTGGAGAAGGGATTAGTAGATCCATGGAGGAATCCAGAGTGGTATCTGTTAAGCTATAAAAAGATTATGACAGCATCTTCCAATGAAGAAGGTAAGGAACCAGAAAAAGCAGCTGATGAAAATGTACAGTCTTGGTGGAGAGCGGCTTCTTCTAAACAAGGAGAGTGGCTGCAGATGGATTTAGGAAAAGAATATGATGTAAGAGCTATTCAGATTAATTTTGCTGATGATAAGATAGAAATACCAGTTCCAGGAGAAGTTCGTGGAACTACTCAAGCAAGATATATTGACGAAGCAAATCATGTTACTCGTTGGATTTTAGAGGGATCTTTAGATGGAAAAGAGTATTTTACAGTAGAGGATAAGTCACAAGTAAATACTAACCTACCTCATGATTTAGTAGTAAATGAAAATGGATGGAAGGCTCGTTTTCTAAAGCTAACAATTTTTGAAATTCCTTATAATCAGAAAGCTTGCATTTCAGGATTACGTGTATTCGGAATTGGTTATGATGAAAAACCTACAGTACCTGAATTTAGTGCAATCAGAGTTAGTGATATTGATATGGATGTTACTATTAAAGAAAACGGTGCAGCAGGATATAATATTTTATGGGGACATGCTCCTGATAAGTTGTATCATAATTACATGGTTTTTGGTACTGAGAAGCGTGTTGGTGCTCTGGTTAAGGATGAAAAATACTATGTAAGAGTAGATGCCTTTAACGAATCGGGAATTACAGAAGGTAAGACAATTTTATTAGAAACATTAAACCGATAAAAGTTGAATGGAGAGTTGAATATTATGACAATTAAGGCTATACAACAATTTCAGCTTAGAACAGTCTTGGGAACAGAAAATAGAGCACGTGAAACGCTAAGTCTCATAGAGCGAGCTGGATATAACGGTATAGAATTGAATGGGTTCATGATTAAAAAAATGCCAATAATTGTTCGTATGCTTACCAGAATGGCAGGTATGCCAATGGGAAGTAGTGGTAATTTAGACTGGAAAATGCTAATGGAAAAATCAAACTTAAAAGTTGTAAGTATTCATGAGGATTTAGGCAGCATTTTAAATAGAACGCAGGAAATAATTCAGGAAGCAAAAACCTTTGAAACAGACTACATTGTAATAACAGGAATGCACCGTTTTGATTATTCAGACAAAAAAGCGGTACTAGAATTGATAGATAAATTAAACCATGCAGGAAAATTGCTAGAAGAATGTGGAGTTCATTTACTATATCATAACCATAATTGTGAGTTTCGTAAGGTTGAATTAGGAAAAACTGCCTATGAGTTGATTTTAGAAAATACAGATCCACAGTATGTGAATTTTGAGTTTGATTCCTATTGGCCGACTGAAGCAGGAGTAGACGCTCTGAGTTTGATGGAAACGCTTGGACAGAGAATGAAACTTTATCACATTAATGATAGGGGGACAAGGCTGAATGGACGTTCTGGTTCAATTTTAAAATCAGATAGTATGGAATTGGGGCATGGAAATATGAATTTAACGGCTATGATAGAGACAGCCAAAAAATATGACGTGAAGGCAATTATTCTTGAGAGTCATAGAAACTGGGTTGATAAATCCCCAATTAAATCATTTCAAATTAGCGCTGATTTTCTAAATAAGTATATTTAAAGGAGTGCAAAGGTTAATAATCTTTGCACTCAAAAAAGAGTGCTAGGAGGTAAATATGAAGAGTTTAAGAGAGTATTTTATTACATCAAATAAGGCGTATGAAGAAGGTAACGTTAGTGTTTTTAGACAACAGGTAAGTGGAGAGAATATTAAGAAAGCGACTCTATATATTACTGCACTTGGTATATATGAAGCTCAGATAAATGGTGAGAAGATAGGGAATCAGATGTTTGCACCTGGTTTTACATACTACCATAGAGATTTACAATATCAGAAATACGATGTGACAGATTTATTGATAACTGGGGAAAATGAACTAAAAGTATATTTAGGAGAAGGTTGGTATTGTGGAAGATTCACTTTTGATAATACAGTGAAAATATATGGAGAACAAGCAGCTGTTTCTTGGATACTTGAGGTAGAACAGGATGACTTTCAAAGTAGAACATACACCTCAGATGAAAGTTCAGTTGTTGAGTTAGAGTCACCATATGGGTATGCAGGATTTTATGATGGAGAAGTATATTTTGCAGAAGGGAATAAGAACGTAGAAGAAAAGACAACTGGAAATCCAGAAAAATATATGGGAAAAATTCCTGAAGTGATAGAAGAAACAATAATTACAGTAAAAATTCAGGAGGAAATGCCTGTAAAAAGAGTAATAAATCATGAGGATGTGACAATTTTAGATTTTGGACAGAATTTTGCTGGTATTGTAGAAATTGATCCTGCTAAGATGATAGGTAAAACTATAAAGATTCGTCATGGGGAAATACTTAATGCAGACGGAAGTTTGTATACAGAAAATCTACGAAAAGCTAAGGCGGAGATTATTTATCATAGAGGAACAGAGACAGAAAAATATCGTCCTAAATTTACTTATATGGGATTCCGTTACATGGAGGTTAGTGGGACAGAATACGTAGATGGAGTTATTACTGCATATGCCCTTTATAGTGATATGGAGCGTACTGGATATTTTTCATCTAAGAATAAAATGGTGCAAAAGCTTTATGAAAATCAAGTATGGGGGCAAAAATCAAATTATATTGAAGTACCAACTGATTGTCCGCAACGTGATGAACGTATGGGATATACTGGCGATGGGCATGTATTTGCTTTAACTGGAAGTTATAATTTTGATACAGAAAGTTTTTGGCGTAAATTTCTTAAAGACATAAGATATAGTCAAATGGACAATACAGAGGGCTATATAGGTTCTACTATTCCAGCAAATGGACCAGGCGGAATTGGGTTTCTGAGCATGTTAGGTTGGGGGAATGCAGTTACTATTCTTCCAGAAATGCTTTATTGGCAGTATGGTGAAGATAGATACCTAATTGAGCAATATGAGAGCATGAAACTTTTTGTAGAGGCAGAAATAAGAAAAATGGGAGAGGTAAATTTATGGAATGGTCCTAATTTAGGTGATTGGTTAATGCTTGGAAAAGATGTAACTTGGATGGCTATGCATAACAATCCTGTATCTAATTCATTTATAGTAAATGATTTAAGAGTATTATCTGAAACTGCAAAACGTCTTGGAAAAAAAGAAGATGCAGAGAGATATGAAGATCAGTTAAATAAAACCCGTAGTGCGTATATTAAAACATTTGTTACTGAAGAAGGAAAAATGATAGATGATTATCAGGGAGCATATATAATGGCATTAAAATTTGTGCTTCCAGAGGGAGAACTAAAAGAAAAAGTTCTAGAACAATTGATAGAAAATATCCGAATTAATGGAATGCAGACAGGCTTTTTTGCTACAGAGCATATTTTACCTATATTAGCTGAGTCAGGAAATAGTAAACTTGCTTATGATTTATTGATACAGGAAGGTTGTCCAGGGTGGATGTATCAAATAAAGTGTGGTGCTACTACAACTTGGGAGAGATGGGATGCACTTATGCCAGATGGAAAAGTAAATGAAGAGAAAATGAGTTCGGACAATATGGTATCATTTAATCACTATGCATTTGGAAGTGTAGGAGAATTTTATTATCAGTATATTCTTGGTATTAAACCACTGCTTCCAGGATATAAAAAGATAGGAATCTGTCCAATTGTGGATGAGCGTCTAGGAAGTGTATCTGGCTCCTATGAATCCAGAGTTGGAATAATAAAGGTATCCTGGGAATTTATTTCGCAATCTTTTAGAAATCAGGAATTAGAAAGTAAGGAAAAGACAGTTAAATTTAAAATAGAAACACCAACGAATGCAGAAATTGTATTGCCTGACGGCTCTGTGCATCAAGTGGCAGCAGGTGCCTATGAATATGAATGTGCATTATCAGTGAACTAATCTGAATTTATTTAAAAGAGCACAAAAATCGAAAGATAGTTAATGATTTTTGTGCTTTTTATTTTTACATTCTTTTATAGGATATTATTCAAAGATATTAGGGAGTGGGGCAATATTAAAAAATTCAAATAGTACGAGTAAATGCAAGATATTACGAGTGAAAAAATAAAAAAAGATATATATTCATATATATACTAAGGAGGATTTAGAAATGAATAATTCTAATATGAATAGCCATACGATAAGAGTAAATAACATTGTTTTAACTATTCTCTCTTCTTTTTTATTAGTGAGAATGATATTAATTTTTATGGGAAAAGGAGCATTTTTTTTATCTTATGTATCATTGGGAATATTTTTTCTTGGAATTGCTGTAGCCTCAATCTTTACTTACAAAAATGTTTTCCGTAAATTCACAAGCTATATATTATTGTTCAGTTTCTTGTCTAACCTAGTGTTGTCAATGTCAGATTCTTCCATTACAATAATGACAATGACTTTAGGTATATGCATTTCAGCCTTATTTTTGGATGAATTAATACTTATTAACTTTGGTACCATAAACATAATTTTATTTACAGTATTGCAAATCTTGAATCATAAAAGCTTTATATTAACATTAGTATTTTTAATTATAATTATTGTAGTTTTATTTTTTGTAAGCAAATGGGGGAGTGATTTAATAAGATCAGCCAACCAAAAGGAGTATCAGGCAGGTGAACTTTTGAGATCGCTAGATAAGATACTAAAGGTAATTAAAGAGAGCACAATATTATTAGATAAAGATATATCAGGTTGTAATAAAGCGACTATCATTTTGAATGAAATTAGTGATTTAATTGAAGGAACTGCTAAGGAGATTACTAAAGGAGTAGTGGATCAGTCTGAAAGTATTAATCAAATTAGCAGTATGATGAATGATGCTGGTGAAAAGGTGACATCAATAAATGATCTTACAAAAAACCTTTCCAGCACATCTAAAAATGCAAAACAAATAGTACTTGATGGATCAGAAAGAATAAATCATCTAGATAAACAGATGGGCATTATAAATATTGCTATATTAGAATCACTGACTACAGTACAAGAGTTAGGGAATAGTATTGATGAAGTCAATAATTTCCTCTATATCATAATTCAAATCTCAGAACAGACTAACCTACTTTCATTAAATGCTTCAATAGAAGCTGCCAGAGCAGGCGAAATGGGGAGGGGATTTGCAGTAGTTGCAGAAGAAGTAAAGAAACTTGCAGTGCAAAGCTCAAATGCTGTTAGACAAATAGACGGAATAATAAAAGATATAAAGAACAAAATGGACTTAGTAATGGAAAAAGTAAGCAATGGCAGTGTAGCAGTAAGTGAGGGGGAAATAGTTACAAAACATGTGGATAAAGGATTTGTAAAAATAAGAGAAGTTTTTAAAAGCATTGACGGAAATATATTAAATGAGCTGAAGATGACAGAAGAGATAGATGCTATTTTTAGTAAAATACGTGAACGGACAGAAGGTATAGCAAGTATATCACAGGAGCATTCAGCAGCGGCAGAAGAAATGCTTGCCACGACAGAAGAACAAAGTGAAAGTATTAAAAACATATATAGTTTAATGCAGCAAATCAGTATCTCGAGTGAAAGGCTACAGGAATTGGTAAAAAAGAAATAGAGGATCTTACAAGGAAAAATAAAATTAGGAGGAATAATTATGAAAGTAGTAAATAAGAATATAGTTGTAACCGGTGGAGGAAATGGTGTAGGAAGAGAATTGGTTCTAAATTTATTATCAAAAGGTGCAACGGTTATTGCAGTTGATATAAATCAAGTGGCTCTTAATGAAACATATGAAATAGCGGGTAGAAGTAAAAATTTATTAACTTATGTTGTAGATATTACAGATAAAGAGGCGGTTTTTAAATTTTCTAAAAATGTTATTTCATCACTTGGGCATATAGATGGTATTATAAATAATGCAGGCATTATCCAACCATTTATTGAATTAAAGGATTTAAAATTTGAACAAATTGATAAGGTAATGAATGTTAACTTTTATGGAACTTTATATATGACAAAGGCCTTTCTAAATCATCTACTAACAAGACCAGAAAGCCATATTGTAAACATAGCAAGTATGGGGGGCTTTTTTCCTTTTCCAGGACAAAGTACGTATGGTGCATCTAAGGCAGCTGTAAAACTAATGACAGAAGGGTTATATTCAGAACTTTTAGGATCACAAGTAAAAGTTTCTATTGTGTTTCCAGGTGGAATAGCAACAGATATAATGAAAAATTCAGAAATTACTGAGAAAAGTGCTTCAGATTCAGAAAAAAATTCAAAATTATTATTAACACCATATTCTGCTGCTGAAAAGATTATTAATGGAATGGAAAAAAATAAGTATAGATTGTTTGTTGGTAAAGATTCTAAGGCAATGAATTTTTTATATGGTATTTATCCTGGTTTTGCAACCAGATTAATAAAACGTGTTATGGGTACAAAAATGATATCATAAATTTATACAATTTATTTTATATTATTTCAATAAAAAAAGTTTTGCAATTTTAAAATAAGGTAGTTTCTTAGGGGATGTAGTAGATTTATTTTCAATAAATCTACTACATCCCCTCCTAATGATTAAATTATATTTAGATAAAAACTATATCCTAGTTTCAATCCATAATATACTATAACAAATCCACAAACTATATTGATAACCCTAAGAACTCTCTTATTAAAGCTTTGCTTAAAAGTTGATACTATGGTTGAAATACCAGTAAACCAACAAAATGAAGCTACACATACACCTATAATAAAAAAGGATGATGTTCCTTGAGGTAAAGATGCTCTAAACCCACCAAGTAATAAAGAACCATCGACAATAGCTTGGGGATTAACCAATGTAACCATAAAGCAAGTTAATATAACCTCTTTCAATGATTTGTCCACATCAACATCTGTTTGTGTATTAGGTGACTTCATGAGAAGTTGGATTCCTATATAAATTACTGCTATACAGCCAATAAGTAGGATAACTGATTTTATAGCTTTAGATTTTTCTATTAAAGCCCCCATACCAAAGAAACAAGCTAGTGATAGTGCTATATCAAAGAAAACTACAATAAGTGCAACTTGATAAGTTCTCATCCTATTCTTTATAACAGCAGTGTTTATTAGATACATGTTTTGCATTCCTATTGGGACAAGATAGGCTAGGCCAAGAAAGAATCCTTGAACTAAGTATTTTAACATGTTTATTTCCTCCTTGTTTTTACGTCTAAAACAATTATAGCTACCTAATTTATTAAAGTCTCCAACCAAATACAATAAATTTACCCCAACCAAAACAGCTCTTGAACTTTGCTTCAAGAGCTGTTAATCACATTCTCTAATCAATTTTGAAAGCTTTTTTAATCCTTCTTCTAGGTCAATCAAACTGGCATAAGAATACGAGATTCTGATATTTGAGTTGTTTGAAAAATCATATATATTTCCTATATTAATTAATAAACCATTTTTATAAGCATCTTTAAATAACTTATTCATTGATATTTGTTTATTTAAGTTTAACCAAATATAAAATCCCCCTTTGGGTTTATTCCATGTAGCAATATCAGAAAAATATTCATCTAAACATCTTAGTACTATTTGTCTGCGAAGCTTTAGATTTTTTCTTACCTCTAGAATATGTTTATTATATAAACCACTCTCAATCCATTCAGCTAAGGCCCATTGTGAAAGTGAACTAGAACCATAATCTGTCTGCATTTTAATATCGCCAAGTCTTTCAACAACAACCTCCGGACCTATTAACCATCCGATTCTAAGGCCAGCAGCTAGAGTTTTTGAAATACTACCTAAATATAGTATGTTATCATTTTTGTCTTCGGCTTTTAATGGTTTAGGAGGTTCTTCATCTAACCACAATTCTCTATAAACATCATCTTCTATAATAGGTAATCTTTCATTTGAACAAAGCTCTAAAATTTCATCTCTTCTGCTTTTAGGCATTATAATTCCTGTTGGATTGTGGAAAGTGGGGATAGTATATAGTAATGAAGTGTCTTTGCTGTTGATACTTTTTAAAATATCTTTTGGTTTAGCACCATAAGCATCCATATCAATTCCATTTAATCTCATTCCAGATGATTCAAATACGGAAAGTGACTTTATATAAGAAGGTCTTTCTGTAAGAACAGTTGATCCAGGAGATAAAATTCCCATGGATATTAGTTGGAATGCCTGCAAGGAACCTGAAACTATCAATATTGAATCTGGAGATACATTTATTCCATATTTTTTAACGTATTGACTTAATACCTGTCTTAGATATAAAAGTCCTTTTGGTTCCTCATAACCTAAAGAATTTATTTTGTCAGAGACATTAGTTAAGACTGTTTTCATCATTTCCTTAGGATACAAATCAGGAGATAGTTCACCTGTCCCTAAACGAATCATTCCTTCTTCAAACTCTAATTCATTTATTAATTGAATAGTTTGTAAATTAGGTTTATGTAATCCACTTGTTATGTAATTTTGCCAATTAGTAGGTGAGGTTGACATTAATACTGACCAGGCATTATTAACTATTTTTGTGCCACCACGGCTATTTCCTTCAATTAAGCCTTCAGCCTTTAGCTCAGATAAAGCTTCAATAACAGTGCTTCTATTTACTTCAAATCTCTCTGAAAGTTCTCTTTGAGTAGGAAGTCTACTACCAAGAGTCCACTCACCGTTTGATATTTTTTCTTTCATATAAGATACTATCTGTTTATATAAAGATGTACCTGAAGATTTATCAGGCTTCCAATTAATTTTAATCATAAAATACCTCACTTAATTGTGGTTTATGAAACAAAGGATACTATAGAAAGTTTTAGAAATCAATATAATAAGATTTCATTTTTAGAAAACAACAAGTCCTTTTATGCTTTATAATTATAATATAATGTACTTAAAAATTCTTATAATTATGAGGTGGGTTTATGACAGATAGAAAGATGATATTTATAGATGTTGATGGAACTTTGTGTAATGATGAAGGTTTAGTACCTGAATCTGCAGCTGTAGCTATAAAAGAAGCAAGAAAAAATGGACATGTAGTTTATCTATGTACAGGACGTTCAAAAGCAGAAATTTATGACTTTATAATTGAAATAGGCTTTGATGGAATAATTGGAGCTGGTGGTGGTTTTGTAGAGATTGGTGAAGAAATGCTTTATCATAAAAAAGTTAGTGAAGAGAATGTTAAGCATTTAGTTGACTTTTTTACAGAACATAAAGTGGATTTTTATATTGAATCTAATGGTGGATTATATGCAAGTGAAAATTTAATTCCAGAGTTAGAAAGACTTATTTATGGAGATATAGAAAGTGATCCAACTGCAAAACATAAAAAAGAAAATAATCCAAATCATTTTATTGAAGCATTAATTAGTGGAGAAGATTTATATAGGAATGATGTTAATAAAGCTTGTTTCTTAGAACCTAAAGGAATTACTTTTGAACAGATTAGAGATGAATTTAAAAATGAGTTTGAAGTTATTCATTGTACAGTTCCAATGTTTGGAGATGATAGTGGAGAGCTTGGAGTTCCAGAGGTGCATAAGGCAACCGCCATCGAAACTCTTTTAGAGCATTTAAACATTGATGTTAAAGATACCATAGCTTTTGGGGATGGAATGAATGATGTAGAAATGTTTGAGTTTTGTAATTTAGGGATTGCAATGGGAAATGCAAAACCAGGTTTAAAAGAAATTGCTGATGAAATTACAGATACTCACGATGAGGGTGGTATTTATAATAGTTTCAAAAAACTTGGATTAATTTAGTAGACTTTTAGATATAAAGTTACTAAACATTCATTTATAGAGTTGTAAAATGTAAAGAGTAGTAATGGAATTTATTTAGTCCAGTGCTACTCTTTTTAATATATTTAAGTTTAATGTTTTTGTTTGCTAGCTTTGACAATCATGATTGTGGCATAATTCAGAAGAAGAAATTAGAGAACCATCAAGCCACTTTTGAGCAACTTCTTGTACATTTCCAGAGCAACCACGTAAAACTTCTATTCCAGCATTATTTAAAGTTTTTAATGCGCCTTCGCCCATGTTACCAGCAAGTAGAACTTCAACACCCATATCAGAAAGTGTTGTAGAAATGTTTGATTTACAACCACAACCTTTAGGAGACTGTAGAATCTCAGAAGAGAGTATTTCTTTAGTTTCAGTATTAATAGTAAAGATAGTGTAATACTCACAGTGACCAAAATGGTCATCAATAGAGTTATTACGAGATGGTAATGCTATTTTCATAAAATATACCTCCATAAAATTTTAATAAAATACACAAAACAAAAAAAGTTATTGTCATATGCCATTAATAATTATATTAAACTTGTTAGTGGCATATGTCAATAATGATTTGAAAATAAGGTAAAATATGAAAAATATTTATTTGTATTTGATGTGGATAAGTAATTAAATCACAGAAATAAATGTTTATATTTAATAAAATATAAGAAAATGTAATAAGTGGGGGTAATAAATGAAAAGCATCTTTAACTGGTGGAAAAAATATTCGTTTATAGTGTTAATAGGATTTTTTATAGTAGGGTTAGTGGATTTAAGATTTGCTGTTATAGCAGCCATTTGCATGATTGCACCTGGGATTGTTTCTGTATTTAGAGGGAGATATTGGTGTGGTAATTTGTGTCCAAGAGGAAATTTTTATGATAATGTAGTTTCAAAATTTAGTAATAAGAAAAAGGCACCTAAATTTTTAAAGTCTTATTACTTTAGAGCTTTAGTATTTATAATTATGATGACTATGTTTACTCTAGGAATCAAAAAAAGTTGGGGGAATTTATATGGGATTGGAATGGTGTTTTATAGAATTATTTTTATAACAACAATAATAGGAATAGTATTGTCTTTAAGATATAATCATAGAACTTGGTGTAATTTATGTCCTATGGGAACTTTGGCTTCTATTATATCTAAATTTAGAAAAAGCAATAGGATATAATAAAATTACTATAAAATAGTTTATATATTTGAAGATTTATAGGTAGTTATATATAATTAAGTTAACAAACATCTAGTATCTTGAGGGGGTAAATGATGGTTAGACCAACAAAGCATAGAGCTGTAGAGTTTTTTCCAGAAGATGATTACTTTGCACCATGTAAAAAAATGAAGTGCAGAGCTAAATCAGAAGTTGAAGAAATTATTTTAAAAATAGAAGAACTTGAAGCAATGAGATTAAAGGATATTGAGAATTTAAGTCAAGAAGAATGTGCTGAAAAAATGCAGATATCTAGGCCAACCTTTCAAAATATTATAAATAATGCAAGAAAAAAGGTGGCTATGGCTTTAATAGAGGGTAAGGCAATAAAAATAAGTGGAGGAAATTATATTAGAAAGTCTTGCAAGTATAAGTGTTTTGATTGTGGGAGCAATTATGAAGTAAATAGTAGTGAAGATAAGTTTAATTGTCCTAACTGTAAGTCAGAAAAAGTTGCATGTTTAAAAAAGATGGATACTTGCAAAAAATGCTGTGAAGAAACTATTTAAGTTCTATCAAACTTAATAGAAAGAGTAGTAATAGAATTTAAAGCTATTACTACTCTTTATTTAAATGTTATTATTCTGGATAGTTTAAGTTCTTGTCACTAATATTTAGAAGAACTTCATTAAGGAATTTCTTTCCTAAATATTTAGCCATAGGTAGATTCATATCAAGATAGTTTCCACAATCTCTTGCAGATGCTCCAGGAATTTCTCCCTCAAAATCTGCAATAAATTTATATAAACCAGTTAATAAATCAACTATGTCTTTTGAAGCATAATCTCCATTTAGTAGTAGATAAAAACCTGTTCTACAACCCATAGGACCAAAATAAACAATTTTTGATCCAAAATCAGCATGATTTCTTAAATATGTGGCACCTAAATGTTCGATAGCATGCATTTCAGCTGTATTCATAACTGGCTCAAAATTAGGTCTTGTCATTCTGATATCAAAAGTAGTTATAATATTTCCACCTACATTGTCTTTTCTTGAAACATATACTCCAGGATGTAATTCTAAATGATTAATTGTAAAACTTGCGATTTTTTCCATTCTATTTCCTCCTCTGCTTTAAAAACAGCTTAACTTTAATATTATAATATATTATAACATTATTAATTTCATTGTGAATAATCTTAAGAATTTATGAGATTTAATTTTCTGGTCTTTTTAGATTTGTTGGAGCAATATGTTTTCCAAAATCTTTAATTTTTACATCAAATTTAATATTAACCTCGGCATCAGTGTATTTATCCATCCAATTATAGTTTTCTAAGTCATCATATAATCTAAATTCTTTTCGTACTACGATTGACCAATTAAAGGGCTCTCCGTGGAATTCTTCCTGAGTTTTTTTTACTAGCTTCGTAGCTTTATCCTCTAAGTATTCTTTTATTGATTGTTCCAATATTCTCTGATTTTCTTGATTTTCAACATAATCAATAAGACTTGGAATAGCGGTAATACTGAGTTTTAATGGAACTGTGACATTAATAACAGGATGTTCATTATTTATATCAATTTTGATTTTATTTTTTCCTCTAAACATCATAGTAGTTACTCTTTCCTCTTCCTTCATTGGGTCAGGAAAACTAATAATTAAATGATTTGTTATAATCTTTGGTCTTAAGATTAATGCAAGTCTAGTTTCGTCTCCAGTTAGTGTTCCAATCATTTTTCCTTTTCTAAAGACAGCTGAGCCCATCATTTGAGTAGGATTAGGTTCTTGTTCAGGTATCTCTCCTGCTAAGTAATCTGTTTCATTTTCAGCAAATTTTTTTTCGTTTTCTTTAATAGTAGTCGCATAAGTTCCAAGAAATAAACCTAGGTCATCTGAAGTACGTTGAGAAAGTCTGTGAAGATTAGATAAGGGTACATATCCGGAATCTTTCCAGCGACTTGAAACAAAATCATAATATTTAGCAACCCTAGTATCGAATTGAGGATCGGTTTTTCTTATAAATTCAGAGGCTTTTTCCTTGCAGACTATAAAATCAAAATTACGCCTAATATCCCGATCTCTTTGAGCTGCTTCTATTAAAGTGAATAGTTTATCTGTTTTTGCAAATTCTTCACTGACTACTACTGCTTTAACATGAGCAAATGTTAATCGTCTTGCGATAGACATACTTGAAATCTCTCTTGCGGTAATTAAGTCTTTTGATAACAAAGTAATAATATTAGTAGCAGGTTCATCAACATTAACTTTGGCAGATGTTCCAACTTGAGGGTTAGTGACTTGGAAGGTTACACTTATATTATTAAAATCAGCGTCATCTATACCTATTACTGCAACATAACCTATATCCTCTATTTCTGCTTTATCCCAGCAGCCTGAAAGTAATGACGTTAAAATTAGTATTAATACAACTTTAATAGTCTTCATCTTTTGTATTCTCCTTTTAGTTTAGCTATTACATATAATAAAATAGGGAGTCCTATTACATAAATCCAAAACATAACAATAGTAAATTCTCTATAGCCTAAAACATATTTAGTAAAATTATCAGGAACTATCGACATTAGGAAAGTTGAAATTCCTATTAGAACCATAACTAATTTGTGATTTTTGCATTTTATAACATTAGATAATATAGTAGACACGGTACTAAAATACAAGGAAAATCTAATAGAAGTTCCTAAAGCCCAAAATCCAAGAAAAATAGCTTCCATATTAGTAGCAAATCTCCCTACGTTTACTAAACGTGTTAACTGATGATATGGATAATTTAAAACAGATAGGGTTGGATATCCATAGACACTAATATAAATTATCATAAAAATAGATAGCTGTAGAGCTGCTATAAGAAACCCTAATAAAGTTGCATTTCTATAATCTTTAAAAGATCTTACTAGTGGGAAAAAAACTGCTAAAATAATAAATTCTCCTAAGATTGTGGAGTGAGTAGTACCTTCCTTTAATAAAGTAAAAACACCAGGACCTCCTAAAGGGAAAAGATAACTAAAGTTGAATTCTTTCCATAACATAATTACTAGAATTAGTAGTATGCCTTGTAGTGAAAAGTAAATTATCCAACTTAAACTACCTATTACACTAAAGCCCTTATTAGCGATATAGCAACTACTTACAATTAATAAGAGTGTTATAACGTAAAGAGGTGTTTTTATATAGAACAAGGTATTTAAAATATCACTATAACTTCTTATAGTAATTATCACATATTGTAAAGTAAGTATTAATAATAAAAACACAAGAATAAGTCCAATAACTTTCCCTGTTAATAGATATATTATGTCTATTATATTTTTATCGGAATAAAGCTTTAATAATGAAAATAGGCATAAAATTGGGATTATTATTACTAAGCCTGAGATAATAGGCAGCATCCATGAAGAATTTAATCCTAATTTAGTTAATAAAACTGGTGTACTGTCAGTAACTTTCATACCTAAACAAATTATTATTAGAGTGATAAGTTCTCTAAAACCAATTTTCCCATCATATTTTTTTATCATGTCCATCACTCCATTCTTTTACCTTTTCTTCTTACAGAATTAATATTAGAAATATTAGAAGGTCTTAACACTTGCTTCCATAGAGGTGCTCTTGTTAAAAAATCATGAGAAGAAGGGTAGTGAGGAGCGTAAGGAGACATAAATGGAACACCAAAAGATGTAATGTTAATCATATAAGCCAAAAAAACTGAAAATAGAAGTGATATTCCAAGGAATCCCATAAATGCGCCAGCAAGTAAAAATAGAAACCTGGATATCCTTATAGCATAACTAAGACTTATATCTGGTAATGCGAAAGAAGAGAGCCCAGTAATTGATACTATTATTACTAATATAGGACTGATTATATTTGCTTCTACTGCTGCCTGCCCTAAAATTAATGCACCTACAATACCTATAGTGGGACCTATTGTAGTAGGAATTCTTACCCCAGCTTCACGTATTAGTTCAAAAGCAATTTCCATTAAAATCACTTCAACAATTATTGGAAAGGGAAGTACTTCTCTAGCGGCAGCGATAGATACAGCAAGATCGCTTGGGATCATTTCAGCGTGAAAGTTACTCATTGCAATATATAATCCTGGAACTAACAAGGATATAAGAACTGCAAAGAGTCTAATTATTCTTATAAAATTTCCATAAGCCCATCGTTCATATTGATCCTCGGCAGTATGAAAAAATGCCCAAAATGTTACTGGTGCTATTAAACAAGCGGGAGAGCCATCAATAAGTAGTACTATGTGGCCTTCATTTAAAAAAGATGATGCTCTATCAGGGCGTTCTGTATATAAGATTGTAGGAATAAGTGAATAGCTTCTTTCTTCAATAAATTGTTCTAGCATGGAAACATTTGATATAGAGTCTGATTTTATATTATTGATTCTATTTCTTATATTTTCTATCAATTCTGGGTCAGCAATTCCCTCAATATACATCATATAAACATCATTTTTAGATTTTTCACCAACTTCAATACTTTCAGTAACTAAGTTGGCATATTTTATATGTTTACGTATAAGAGATCTATTAACATTTGCAGATTCAACAAAGGCTTCTTTAGGTCCTTTTATGGTATTTTCATTTGCTGGTTTTTCAATAGAACGATGTTCAAATTCAGTAGTAGAAATAGAAATAGCTTCCTTGGAGTTTTCTATAAGCAACAACGTATTTCCTTTAGTAATTGAAGTTGTAATTTCAGCTATGTTTGATATTTTATGAGCTTCTTTAGTAGTAAGTATTTTATTTATTATACCTTCGGTAATGGGGTTAGGTGTTTCGTTAATTCCTTCTTTAGTTAATGGTTGAATAACATCAGCTACTATTGTGTTTATGCATGCAGAACCAGTTAAATAAATTATAATGCCGTCTACATTTAAAGCCTTTATATGCAAGGGTCTTATGACAAAGTCTTTATTTTTAGGATAAAAGAATACATTTTTCAAATTATTAAGATCAAGTTCAAGATTACCTGTAAGTAGTTTATAGTTATATTCATCTTTATTTATTTTAATCACCTCATTTATGTTTTATCATGAGTGTATTTTGCCTTTGGTGGAAATTTTTTATTCTATTAATATAAGTTAGATTTTTACAACCAACAACTTTTTGACAGAGAAGATTCGTTATGATAATATTATTATGAAATAAATATGAACGTATCGGTTGAGCAGGAAACTGTTTTCAAGTCGTCTGGGCTACTCAGGGGGGAGAGCCCAGACGATTAGGAAACGGTTTGTTTTTTTTTTATCAAGGAAAAACTAGTTTTTTCTTAAAATGAAAATGAACGTAGACAAAAAAGTGCAAGCCGATAAAAAAATGACAGCTGCTTTATGTACTTAAAAACTTATCTATAAAGAGAGGATGAATAATTTGTCAAACAATCTAAATTTAAAGAACAAAACTATGGTTGAAGTAATTATAGCAACTTTGCCTACAGTTGCTGCAAGTATGTATTTTTATAAGTTTGATGCTGTAAAAATAATATTAGCATCAGTTATAACCTCGATTTTATGTGAAGTTATTTGGAACTATGGAAGAGATAAGAAGTTAAAATTAAAGGATCTAAGTTCAGTAGTTACAGGAATATTATTTGCTTTGATTCTGCCAAGCCATCTTCCAATATGGATAGTTGTAATAGGGGCTATATTTTCTAATATCTTTGTTAAAAGTTTCTTTGGAGGATATGGAGGAAACTTTATGAACCCAGCTGCAGTTGGAAAGGTGTTTTTAATTACATCTTGGGCAGCAATTATAGCTAAACCATCAGGTGGAGAAACGGTACAAGCTGCTAGCTTAATGGATAAATTCTTAGGAGCAGCTAGTGGAAATCTAGGCGAGGTTTCTGTATTAGCTTTATTAGTAGGATTTATTTATCTATTAGTTAGAGGTGTTATTAGTTATAGAAGTACTTTAAGTTATTTAGCATTTTTTGCTTTATTTAACTGGGTATTTTCAAGAGAAGGATATTTTCTTGGTGATTATACAAATGTTATAAACGGGGCAGTAGTATTATCAGCAGTGTTTATGGCTAATGATCACGTAACCACACCAAAGGAAAAACTTGGACAAGTAATTTTTGGAGCGCTTACAGCTATGCTTGCAAGCATAATTATGATCTATGGATATAACCCAGATGGTCCTTATTATGCAATTATAATTATAAACTTGTTAACTCCAGTAATTGATTATGTTACTAAAAGAAAGCCTATAAAGGAGGTAGCATAAATATGAAAGAGAATTTTAAGTTAGGGATTATTTTAGCAATAATTACGTCTATAGCAGGAGTTCTTTTAGGATTGGCAAATGGTGTTACTAAAGATGCAATTGCAGAAAATTCTAAACTAAATAAAGAAGACTTAGCATTAATTATGCCTTTAGCAACTTCTGTTGAAGAAACAGATAAAAAGTTAGAGGGGAATATTTTAGAAGTTCTTGAAGGAAAAAATGGTTCTGAGGGAGTTGGATATTTATTTAAAGTAAATACCAAAGGCTTTCATGGTCCAGTTGACCTTATGATTGCAATATCAAATGAAGGAAAAATGACAGGTCTTAAGGTTATATCTCACTCTGAAACCCCAGGGTTAGGAGCTAAAATAGATGAAGATAAATTTAAAGAAAGATTTAAAAATGTACCAATAGATAAAGGAATTAGTATGGTGAAGACAACTCCAACTAGTGAAAATGAGGTTGAAGGAGTAACTGGTGCAACCATATCCTCAAAAGCGGTAGGAACAGCAGTTAATGAAGCTATTAATTACTATAGAGTTAATATTCAGGGAGAGGCACCTATCGATGAAAATGGTACGGATGCAAATTCCGGAGCATCAGAAAGTTAGAGGGAGTTGTTTATATGAATAAAGTATTTGAAAGAGTAAAAAATGGCGTAATAACAGAAAATCCTATATTTGTTCAAGTTTTAGCTATGTGTCCAACTCTAGCTGTAACCACTTCTACTGAAAATGCCCTTGGAATGGGAATAGCTACCACAATAGTTTTAATATTTTCAAATATGTTGATTTCTGCTTTAAGAAAATTTATACCAGATAAAATAAGAATACCAGCATATATAGTTGTAGTTGCGTCTTTTGTAACTATTATAGAGATGTTTATTCAAGGATATGTACCAGCTTTATATAAATCTTTAGGAATATTTATTCCTTTGATAGTTGTAAACTGTGTTATTTTGGGAAGAGCTGAAGCCTATGCTTCAAAAAATCCTATAATACCATCAATTTTTGATGGACTTGGAATGGGACTAGGATTTACTTTAGCTTTAACAATGGTTGGAGTTATTAGAGAGTTAATAGGTTCAGGAGCAGTTTTTGGTTTTACTATAATGCCAGAAAGTTATAAACCAGCTTCAATTATGATTCTTGCTCCAGGAGCATTTATAACATTAGGCTTTTTAATGGCTATTTTAAACTACATTAATATTAGAAAAGCTGATAAAAATGGAACTTCACCTAAGACATTAGAACACGGCTGTGGAAATTGTTCAGGCTGTGGAACTGGATGCAATACAGAAAAATAGTATTAAGAGGAGAAGGTGAAATAAATGAATTTATTATTGATTTTTGTAAGTGCCATGTTTGTAAATAATTTTGTGCTTTCTAGATTTCTAGGAATATGTTCTTTTTTAGGGGTATCAAAAAAGAGAGATGCTGCTATAGGAATGGGGTTTGCAGTTACCTTTGTTATGGTTATAGCATCTATAATGTCTTATTTAGTGTTTAACTTTATATTAGTACCACTTGAACTTCAGTATCTATCAACTATAGCTTTTATATTAGTTATAGCGTCTTTAGTTCAACTAGTTGAAATGGTAATAAAGAAAATGAGTCCAGGACTTTATAAAGCTCTTGGAATATATCTTCCACTTATAACTACAAATTGTGCTGTATTAGGTATGACAGTATTAAACATGCAGGAAAATTATAATTTCCTACAATCAGTAGTAAATGGTGTTGGAGCGGCTTTAGGATATATGATGTCCATAGTTTTATTATCTTTTATTAGAGAAAAAACTGATAATAATGAAAATATTCCTAGAGTTTTAAGAGGATTACCAATTACCTTATTTACTGCGGCCTTAATGTCTATAGCATTTTTAGGCTTTCAAGGCTTAATAAAGTAGGGGGGCGGAAGAATGGATATTAATATATTATATGCAGCCTTAAGTTTAGGTGTTTTAGGAATTATATTTGGGACCGCTTTAGGATACGCATCAGATAAATTTGCTGTAGAGGTAGACCCTAGAGTTCCAAAGGTTCGTGAAGCCTTACCAGGAGCTAACTGTGGAGGCTGTGGCTTTCCAGGATGTGATGCTTTTTCTGAGGCAGTTGTAAGTGGAGAAGCGCCAGTAAATGGATGTACAGTTGGTGGAATAAAAGTGGCAAATGCTTTAGGAGAAATACTTGGCGTTAAGGTTGAAAAAGTTGAGAAAAAAGTGGCCTTTGTAAACTGTAATGGAAATTGCTCAAATAAAAAGATACAGCTAGATACAGCAGGTTATACTAACTGTGTTGATGCTCATGAAAACTGGGATAAGATTGCATCTGGATGTTCATACAGTTGTTTAGGTTTAGGAACCTGTGTTAATGTATGTAAGTTTGGAGCTTTAGATATAGTAGATGGAATAGCAAAAGTTAACGAGGAGAAATGTGTTAACTGTGGAGCTTGTATAAAAGCATGTCCTAAGGGATTAATAGAATCTATTCCAGAAAACAAAAAAGTTAGAGTTGCATGTAGCTCTAAAGATGTTGGTAAGATAGTAAGAACAAACTGTAGTGTAGGATGTATAGGTTGTAAAATATGCGAAAAGAATTGTCCACATGATGCAGTTCATGTAAATGACCTTTTAGCTAAGGTCGATTATGATAAGTGTGTTAATTGTGGAATATGTGTGGAGAAATGTCCAACTAAGGCAATAAGAAGAGTTGTATAATATATAAATTATAAGTTAAAGTGCAGAGAGAAAATAAATTGATTATTTTGTCTTCTGCACTTTATTTTTTTTCACGTCTACTTCTACTATGTAGAGTCTATTTTTAAAACTGCATTAGAGACAAATTTAGGCTATTTTTAAATCAAGTAATAGCTTTTAGTTATAAGAATTATACATATTTGCTATTGGACTATGTTTAGGGTAGCAAACTATAATTAAAAAGAAAATGTGTTAAATTATTATCAAGTATTTATGTAGAAATCATACAGAATTATTTTTAGTTACAGTAGAAATAGGAAAGGAAGTAGTTATGAAAAATTTAAAAGGTGACATAGCATGGGGACTATTGCTTCTAATTTGGGTTTTGGTACTTGTAATTCCAAGTGCAAGATCTGTATTTATAAGTTTTACTGAAGCTCATGCTTATATTGGAGGATTTATAAAGTTCTTTATTTTAGCATCTATGGGGGACATGCTTGGGGGAAGGATACTAAAGGGAAAATGGAGCTTTTCACAAGGATTTTTCTTTAAAGCAGTAGTTTGGGGAATTCTAGGAATGATGATAACATTGGTGTTCAGCGTATTTATGGCAGGTGCAGCTGGAGCACAAGCAAGTGGAAAATTGCCTTTTCAAGAATCAAAAGTAGCTTTAGCATTATTTGCAAGTGTTATTATGAACATGACCTTTGGTCCAATGATGTATATTTATCATAAGTTTGGAGATCTTTTTGTAGATATGTGTTGTGAAAAGAGTAAGGGAATTCTACAGGGGAAAATAACAGTTAGTGAAATGGTAAATAGAGTTGATTGGCAAGGGATGGTAGGTTTTTCTTGGCTAAAAACATGTATATTTGTTTGGATGCCCTGTCATACAATCGTATTTTTACTACCACCTGAATATAGAGTTTTGGCATCAGCATTTTTATCTATATTACTGGGAGTGTTAGTTGCTATTTCAAAGAAAAGTACAAGCTCTATAAAGTGAAACTTAGCTTCAGAGGGAGTTTTAGTCTTCCACTGAAGGTTAGTTGAACTTATGCCCGCAAGGAGCACAATGTCTAGACATCAGATAAATCATAGAAATGTTCCTATTTAGCAACAGTGGAAAAGAGGAGCAGTGGTATTTGCCAATGCTGAAACAGCAGAAAAGTGAATCAGTGGAATGTTAAAATGCAACAACATTAGAAAAGTGGTGCATTGCTACAGTGCTATTTGCAAATGCCGGAACAGTGGAGAATCGATATGCAAAAGCATAAAAGCACAGGTGCAGTGGAAAAGTGCAGCAGTGAAAAATAGGAGCAGTGCAAAAGTGGTAAATAGAAAAAGCGAAGCAGCGGACTGATAAGTTAAATAAGCCAGTTGTAGATTAGTATATCTACAACTGGCTTATTTTATAGATTTTCAAGCATTTTATTAAGTAGAGTAAAAAGTTGTTCTCGCTCTTCTAATGTAAAGTTTTTAGTATAGGATTTATCAACTTCTACAATGGTTTTGGTACAAGGAATGCATAACTCTTGCCCCTTAGGTGTTAGGTATAGTTTATAGTATCGACCATCTTGTGCATCTTTAATTCGATATATAAGATTTTTACTCATCATAGTTTTTATTAAAGATGTTACTGAAGGATTAGTTAAACCTAAAGCAACTTCTAAAGTTTTTTGATTAACACTGCCTTCTTCATGAGAATATATATACTCCATTATTACTGCTTGAGTAAAAGTAACATCATAAACTTTTAGATTATCGTTATGTTTAATAATAGCTAATTTATCAACAGCGTGAATTAAGTTTCCTATCAAATTTGTTTCTTTTCTTGAACTCATATGTAAACTCCTTATATTTAAATATCTATGTATATTATAACATATTCAATAAAATTTATATAAGTTTAAATATACATAGATATTTATGTATATTGCTTTAAAACCCTATTTTTCTAGTTTTTATCGTCATTATAAATTAGAAATTGAAAAATACATTGTATTCTATGTATTGACATCTATAAATACATAGAATACAATGTATTTATAGATAAACGTTTTCTTTATTATGAATTAAATTTACCGGTAGATAATAAGAAAAAGTATGAAATTATAGGATTAAAGTTATAAGAGTACCAGGAGGGATAAGTATGTCAAAAAAATATGAGTCATTGGCTAAAGACATTCTAAAGTATGTTGGTGGAAAAGAAAATGTAAATCACGTGATGAATTGTGCTACTAGATTAAGATTTCAATTAAAAGATATCGAAAAAGCAGATAAAGAAAAGATTATGAGTTTGCAGGGCGTTATAACAGTAGTAATTCAAAGTGGTCAATTTCAAGTATGCATAGGATCGCATGTATCAGAGGTTGCTGAAGAGGTAAATAAACTAGGGGATTTTTCAGACTCTGATAAAAAAGATACAGTAGAAAAGCCTGTATTAGATAGATTTTTTGAAGTAGTTTCAGGAATCTTTACACCTATTGTGCCTGTATTAATTGCAGCAGGTATGGTTGGAGGAATATTAGCATTACTTTCAGGTTTGAATTTAGTTAGTACTCAAAATCCAACTTATTATACTTTCAATATAATTAGAGAAGCAGGGTTTTATTTCTTGCCAATATTAGTTGGATATACTGCTGCTAAAAAATTAGATGCAAATCCATTTCTTTCAATGATGTTAGGAAGTATATTGGTACATCCTCAGTTAAGCAATTTCTCAGCATTAGGAGTTGATAATTTAGATATATTTGGATTAGCAGTTCCAAATGTTAAATATTCAGCAAGTGTTTTACCAATTATATTAGGGGTTTGGCTTTTAAGTTATGTAGAAAAATTCTTCAAGAAAATATTCCATCCAGTAGTTCGTTCATTTATGGCTCCAATGATGACGATGTTAGTTATGCTACCTATTATGCTTCTTATAATTGGACCAGCTGGTAATTATGTGGCGACCTATCTTGGACAGTTTGTAGTTTTCTTCGGAGATAAAGCAGGATTCATAGCAGTTGCATTACTAGCTGCATTTATGCCTATTATGATAGTTACAGGAACTCATTCATTTGCATTTCCAGTTATAGTTGCAACTATTACAGCAACAGGTAGTGAAGCGTTATTAGTACCAGCTATGATGGCAGAAAATCTTGCAATGGCAGGGGCAGCACTTGCTGTTTCAACAATTGTTAAGAACCAAGATAAAAAGGCAGAAGCTAGGGCTGCTTCATTATCAGCAGTACTAGGAATTTCAGAACCAGCTATGTATGGAGTTAACTTACCTTTAAAAACACCATTTTATGCAGTAATAATAGGTGGTGGAATAGGGGGATTATTTGCAGGTATTTTTAAGCTGAAATTCTATGCAATAGTATCCGCTAGTTTAGTTGGATTACCAGGAACATTAGATGGACAAGGGTTCACCAATTTAATTGTAGCAATAGGTACAATGATTATTTCATTTGTAGCTGCATTTATAGCAACAAAGGTTTTATCAAAAAATAGTGCTATTGAAAATACTTTAGTAAAAGAAGAAGTAAAAGCGTAATTAAGTAAATTCTAACCTATGGATATTCTAAATGATTCTAATAATAGATGAAGAAATTAATGAAAGCGATGTGATGATTTATATGAAGAAAGATTTTTTATGGGGAGGTTCTACTTCAGCATTCCAGTTTGAGGGTGGAGCTAACGAAGGTGGAAAAGGTGATTCAATATATGATGTAATATCTAAAACAGGAGAGATACAATTAGGGGAAATAAAGATTAAATCTAATGCAGATTACTCAACTACATCTGACTTTTATCATCACTATGAAGAAGATATAGAACTAATGGCAGAAATGGGATTCAATAGTTTTAGAATGTCAATTGCATGGACAAGGATCTATCCTAATGGTGATGATAAGGAATATAACAAAGAAGGTGTAGATTTTTATAATAGAGTATTTGATAAATTAGTTAAGCATGGAATAAAACCAGTAGTAACACTATTCCACTGGGATATACCGCAAAGTCTTGTTGAGAGATTTGATGGATGGTATGGAGTAGAAACAGTTGATGCTTTTGAAAGATACTGTGAAACCTGCTTCAAGTTATTTGGAGATAGGGTTAAATACTGGTTAACACTAAATGAAAATAATTTATGCAAATTGTTACCATGCCTTCACACAAAAACAAAGCTAAAAGCTACGGATGAAGGTTATGAAGAATTTACATTGAGAGTGTACCACAATACCAATATTGCACATTTTAAAGCGGTAAAACTATGCCATGAGCTAGTGAGTGATGGAAAAATAGGATGTATGCTTGCAAGCTCTAAGGCATATCCAATGACTTCTCATCCAAAAGATGTATTTGAAGCAGTAAAACATGAGCAAAATAAGATGTATGATTATTTAGATTTATTAGTAATGGGTAGTTATAATCATAGAGAAATTGCTGAGTTTGATAATATTAACCTTAATATTTATAAAGACGATTCCTTTAAGGAATTAGCTACTAACTCGTTGTCAAAAATAGATTTCATATCATTTAGTTATTATTTTTCTATATGTATGAAAAGTAATGAAAGTAAGGTAAACGAAGATGCAAAGACACTTCAGATAATGTATCAAGCATATGAAAATCCAATGTTAGAAAAATCAAGTTTTGGTTGGACAATTGATCCTTTAGGGCTAAGAGTCTTAATGAATGATTTATATGATAGATATAGTTTGCCTCTTTTAATTGTTGAAAATGGGTTAGGGGTTGAGGATGACGTATTAGAATCTGATGGAACAGTACATGATCCTTATCGTGTTGAGTATTTAAGGCAACATATTAATGCAGTAAAGGATACTATAGAAATAGATAATATAGAGTGTTTTGGATATTTACCATGGGGATGTATTGATTTGTACAGTGCATCAGGGAATAAAAATAAAAGATATGGGTTTATTTATGTAGACTATGAAGATAATTTTAAAAGATATAAGAAAGATAGTTTTTATTGGTACAAGAAAGTTATCTCTAGTAACGGTAAAGAGTTAGATTAATTAAGATAGGAGTAGTTTTATGTTCGCAGTAATTGTAAAAAATAAAGTAAAAGTTGAAGGAAAACAAGAGTATATAGATGTTTCAAGAAAATTTGCAAGGGACATGGCTAAAGTTGATGGATGTATTGATGCCAAAGTATTGGTGTCAAATCAAGAAGAGGATGTTGTTTTAAACTATGAATTATGGGAAAGTGAAGAAGTATTAAAAAAATACGATGGTTCTGTTTTCTTGAAGTATAAACCAGAGCTAAGAGAATATTTTATAGGTAATGTAACAGAAACCTTTGAAGTATAACCAGAGATATTATTAAGAAGAACTGTGATGCTAGACAAATAGCACACGGTTCTTTTTATATTTTTAGCACTAGAATAATGTGAATTAAGATTGCAAAGAAATGTTCCAATGCAATAACAGTGGAAAAGACAAGTAGAGTAAAAAATAATCATGCGTTTTTTGTCCAATTCTTTAATTCATATAAGTATTAGACAAAAATAGAGCTATAATATTGTGAAAAATGAGAATGATTACATTAATAGCTTTGGTATTATAGTGTTAAAGAAGAAAACGATTAATGCAAGACATTAATAGTAATCTCTACTGCAGTAAGGGATATATTTATTAAATATATTTTAAGGAGAAAGATGTTATGGATAAAAAAGTAGCCGTTAAAGAAATAATAAAATTAGTAGGTGATGATAAGAATATCGCTGAAGTTAGTCATTGCTTTACCAGACTTAGATTTAAGCTAATAGATCGTAACATTGTAGATGATGAGAATTTAAAAAAGGTACAACCTGTTATGGGCTTAATTGATAGAGGGGGAGAATTACAGGTTGTAATTGGAAATGAAGTTTCAGAATATTATGCTGAAGCAAAAAGTATATTAGGTGATAAGTCATCAGGATCAGTTGATGAGAAACTAGACAATGTACCAAGTAAAAAGAAACTTAATTTAATTGATAAAATTTCAGAAATAGCTTCAGCTATTTTCATCCCAATAATCGGTGCGCTTGCAGCATGTGGTACTTTACAAGGAATAATATCATTATTAACATTCTTAAATGTACTTACTAAAGATAGTGGAACATATATAGTGCTGTATGCAATTGCAGAAAGTATATTCTACTTCTTACCATTTTTCCTAGCATATACAGCAGCAAATCATTTTGGTGGAAAAGCATATATCTCGATGATTATTGCAGGAACTATGATGTATCCAGAGGTAATGGCTCAAGTTACTAGTGGAAATAGTATGAATTTTGTAGGTATACCGCTATTATTTATGAATTATTCAAAAACAGTATTCCCTATTATAGTTGCATCTTGGTTAGCATCTGTAGTAGAAAAGAAATTAAGAAAAGTAATTCCAGATATATTAAAAATGATTTTTGTTCCTATGATTACATTACTTATAGTTGCCCCTTTAACTTTATTAGTTGTAGGACCAGTTCTTACTAAGGCTATGGCACTAGTTACACTATCAGTTCAAACTCTATATAACTTTACACCTACTATAACAGGTGCAATTGTAGGTGGAGTATGGCAGCTTCTTGTATTCTTTGGAATTAGTAAAGCATTTATTCCTATATTTACTTCAGACTTTTCAACTTTTGGATATAGCTACTTTGGAGCAATAACTTTCTTTGTTGCTTGCATGGGACAAACAGGTGCTGCTTTAGGTATTGCATTAAAATCAAAAAATAAAAATGTAAAATCAGTAGCAACAGGAGCTACAGTATCTGGATTCTTTGGAATAACAGAACCAGCGCTATTTGGGTTAAATGTGCCAGCTAAAAAACCATTCCTAATTGGTAGCATAAGTGCGGTTATAGGTGCTATTGTATCTTCATTATTAGGAGGAAAACTATATACATTAGCAACAGGAGTTCTAGGAATACCAGCATTAATTAATCCTAACTCAGGTATAGATATGGGATTCTATGGAGTTTTATTAGGATCAGCTATAACTTTAGTGTTAGCAGTAGGTCTAACATATAAATTCGGTTGGACAGAGGAAAATGATAAAAACTTTAAACTGTAAAGAGAAGCTTGATTTAGGTGGGATTTGATTCTCATTTGAATTCTGGATAATTTAAATTAGGTGTGGCAAAGTAATCTATTAGATTATTTTGTTAACACCTTTTTTCTTCTACATTGATATAGATTATGTTAGAATTAGCTTAAAGGTTTTCAATTATTACTTAAAGATGAATTGTGTAAGTGGGTGAATTATGAATAGAGTATTTAACGATTTTAATTCGGAAATTATGTTTAATATATTTATTAATAAAAGTATGGAAAAGCATAATCATGCTGAGGTTGAGTTTATTTATGTTTTAGAGGGGGAAATTGAGTTTAGTATAAATGACAAAAGTAGTACTTTAACTAAGGATAATTTTGTAATATTTAATTCTAATGATTCACATAGCTATAATTCTAAAACTGAAAAGAACTTAATATGTGAGCTGCATATATCTACTCAGCTTTTAAAGAGCATTATTAGAAAAAGAAATGTAGAGTTTGATTGTAATTCGATTAAAGATTTAGATAATAATCATGATAAGATAAGATCTATTATAAAAGAGTTTGTTAATCTAATTGTAGTTATGGATAAAAGAAAAAGCTTTAAGCAGTATAGCTTAGCCTACCAGCTCTTAAATGAGCTTGTTAGTAATTATATAGTATCTAAAAATTATACTTCTAATATCAATGATGAGTATGATGAAAGAATAGAGAATATTTTGGATTATATAAATAGGTATTATTATAATGATATTACTTTATCAGAAGTAGCAAACGAACTATTTATGTCGCCATCTTATTTCTCAAGATTCTTTAAAAAGAATATAGGAAATAATTTTCTTGATTATTTAACTAAGTTTAGGCTTGATAAGGCTGTGGAGAAGCTTACTAGCTCTAATTCTTCAATTACTCATATAGCTTTGGAAACAGGATTTCCAAGTACAAATTCTTTTAATAAAGTTTTTAAAAAAGCTTTTAACATTACTCCATCTGAATATAGAAAAGAAAACGGAATAGTAAAGAATCAAGAATTAGTAAATGAGACTAGTTACATAAAGGAAAGTATATATGAAAAGCTAAAGGAATATTCCGCAACCTCCATGACTTCAGCGGATGAAAAGAGTGAAGGAAACAACATTAATATAGTAGAAAGTGTTAACAGTAAAAACTTATATAATAAAACTTGGAATGAAGTTATTAATATGGGGAGTGCAGGAGATTTATTAAACTCCAACATGCAGGCACACATAATCCTATTAAAAAATAAGCTTAATATTAAGTATGTGAGATTTTGGAATATATTTTCCGAGGAAATGTATATAGATATAAGGCAAACAGACAATTTAAACTTTGATAAGATATATTCTGTATTGGATTTTTTAGCTGAAAATCAACTGAATCCATTTATAGAGCTTTCATTTAAGGATAGAAGAATTCATAGAAGTCCAAGTAAGGCTGTAGTATATGATAAAAGCTCACAGAAAATTGACGGTATAACACAATGGACAAAACTTATTAAAAAGTTTATGGCAAATGTGATTAATCGTTATGGATTAAAAAGAGTTGAGCAGTGGAAATTTGAGTTTGGAAAAGATGATATTTCTAATAGTGATATGAATATAAACTACTGTGATTTTTATAAAGAAACCTACAGGATAATAAAGAAGTATTCAGAAAGAATATGCTTAGGTGGAGCTGGATTTAAATTATATGATGTAAAGAAGTTTTCTATGGAGTTAAAGAAAATTAAAGAAAAAGGAATAGAATTTGATTTTATATCCTTAATGATATACCCATATGTTCAAGGGGAAAAAGAAGGAGAAATGAATTCAAGAAGAGCAAAAGACCCTAATTTTGTAGCAAATAAAATAAGAAATATTAGAAGTAAATTAGAGGACTTTGAAAAGCCTATATATATAACTGAGTGGAACAACACCATATCTAATAGAAATAGCACAAATGACAGCTGCTATAAAGGTGCATATGTTGTTAAGAATCTTATTGATACTTTGGAAGATGTGGATATGATGAGCTATTGGGTAGGTTCAGATGTATTTGGAGAATATTTTGACTCAAAAAGTATATTAAATGGGGGAGTTGGACTAGTAGCCAAAAACGGGATACTTAAACCTTCCTTATATGCATTTTACTTTATGAATGAACTTGAAGAGTATTTAGTAAGTAAAGGTGAAAATCATATATTAACGGTTGGAGATGAGGATAACTATACTTTGATTTGTCACAATTATAAACACTTTAATTACATGTATTACCTTAAGGAAGAGGATGAAGTGTTAATTAATGACCACAAATTTATATTTGAAGATGAGAACCCAAGAAAACTTAATATACTATTAAATGATGTTCCAAATGGAGAATATGAAATCAAAATATATTCAGTAAATAAAAACAACGGAAGCGTTTTAGATGAATGGGCAAATTTAGATTATCTTGATGATTTAAATAATGAATACATTAATCATTTAAAGCAGATTTGTATTCCGAGGCTTACAATAAAGAAGGTTAAAGTGAGTGAGCAGTGTTTACACCTAGATAGTGAGCTTGAAGCTCATGAGATTTGTTTAATTAAGTTCAATAAAAAGATAGAATAAGATAAAAAGAGTGATGTCAAAAATAATCGGATTATTTTTGACATCACTCTTTTTTATTTTTTTTATTTGCAAAAAAGCGTTGAGATTTTTGAATTAATGAAGTATTTGAAAATTTATGTATTTGTTATCATTTAAATATAGAAACGGTTTGAAAACAGGAGGATAATTATGAAACTTAAGTTAGGGATAATTGGATTTGGAGGCATGGGGAAATGGCATTCTGAAAATGCCACTAGAGTTGAAAACGTTGAGATAGTTTGTGTATGTGATATAAAGGAAGAGCGTATACAAGAAGCTAAAGAAAGAGGACTGAAGGTATACACCGATGTAGAAGATGTCTTAAATGATAAAGAAGTAAATACAGTTCTTTTAACTGTACCAAATCATCTACATAAAGAAATGGCAATAAGAGCAGCAAAGGCAGGAAAACACATAATCGATGAAAAGCCAGCAGCCTTAGATACAAAAGAATTAGATGAAATGACAAAGGCAGCTGAAGATAATAATGTTATCTTTACAGTTCATCAAAACAGACGTTGGGATAGAGATTTTCAAATTGTGAAAAAAGTATATGAGGAAAATTTAATAGGACAAATTTTTACCATAGAGTCAAAACTTCACACAGCTAACGGAAGAATTCATGAATGGCATTTATATAAAAAGTACGGTGGCGGAATGATGTATGACTGGGGTGTACATTTAATAGATCAAACTTTATTTATGATGAAGGGTTCCAAAATACTAAGTGTTTTTGCAGATATAAAAAGCATTATAAATGATGAAGTTGATGATTATTTCAAAATAATAATGAAGTTTGATAACAATATTACAGTTCATTTAGAATTAGGAACTTATGTCTTAAATTATCAACCAAGATGGTTAGTAGCAGGAAACAGAGGAACCTTAAAAATAAACTCCTTTGCTTGTGACGGAGAGATATGGAGAACTAGTGAACTTCTAGACAAGCTTCCAGCACAAATTGCAGAAACAGTTGCAGGACCAACTAGACAATTTGCACCACAACCAGCTGGAGCATTATACTCAGAACCATTACCAGAAGTAAAAACTGAATGGACAGATTTTTATAAAAACTTTGTGGAAGTCTTAAATAATAAAGAAGAACTTAAGATAAAAATTCCAGAAGTAAGAAGAGTGTTATCTGTTATGGAAGCAGCTGTCTTATCTAGTGAAACTAATAAGACAGTTGAGTTTAATGAGTAATAAATAATAAGAGAAAGGATGGGAGTAAATATGAAACTAGGAGTAGTAAGTGCTATTTTAGATAAAAGCACATTTGAAGAAGTTATTGATTTTGTAGCTGAAAATGATATGGAATGTGTAGAGCTAGCTTGCTGGCCAAAAGGAAAAGCTGAACGTAGATATGCAGGAGTGTGTCATATAGACGTAGAGGATCTAAGTGATGAAAAAGTTAACTATATTAAAGAATATACAAAAGCAAGAAATGTTGAGATATCATCATTAGCTTATTATCCTAACACTTTGGATGCGGATTTAGAAAAAAGACAAGTGTATGTAAATCATTTACTTAAGCTTATAGAAGCATCTTCAAAATTAGGAATCAACATGGTAACTACCTTTATAGGAAGAGTTCCAACTAAAACAGTAGAAGAAAATCTAGAAATAGTTAAGGAAGTATGGACTCCTATAATTAAACATGCTGAGAAGTTCAATGTAAAGATAGGAATTGAAAACTGCCCAATGTTATTTACAGATGATGAGTGGCCAGGTGGACAAAATCTTATGACTTCACCAGCAAACTGGAGAAAAGTATTTAGTTTATTAGATAGTCCAAACCTAGGAATTAACTATGATCCATCACACTTCATATGGCAACAAATTGATTATATCAAGCCTTTATATGAATTTAAGGATAAGATATTCCACGTACATTATAAAGACATAAAGGTATATAAAGACAAGTTGGATGATGTAGGAATAATGGCTACCCCTCTACAATATATGTCTCCAAAGTTACCAGGTTTAGGAGATGTTAACTGGGGAAAATATGTGTCAGCATTAACTGATATAGGATACACAGGATACACTTGTATAGAAGTTGAAGATAAGGCTTTTGAAAAATCTTATGAAGATGCTAAAAAAGCAGTTAAATTAAGCGTTAAGTATTTAAGAAATTTCGTCATATAAATAATTTGTGAAAATTAACTAATTAAAAGAAAGAGGTAAGAGATATGAAAAAAGTAAGAATTGGTATTATAGGTTGCGGAGGAATAGCTAATAACAAGCACTTTCCAGCATTAAGTTTACAAAAAGATAAAGCAGAAATGGTAGCATTTTGTGATGTTGTTGTAGCAAGAGCTGAAGAAGCAGCAGAAAAATTTGGAGCTGAAGGTGCTAAAGTATATGAAGATTACAATGAATTATTAAAAGATAAGACTATAGATGTAGTTCATATATGTACACCAAACGTAGCTCACAGCCCAATAGCTGTTGCAGCATTTGAAGCTGGAAAACACGTACTATGTGAAAAGCCAATGGCTCATACTACAGAAGCAGCTGAAAAGATGATGGAAGCTTGGAAGAAATCAGGAAAGAAATTTACTGTAGGATATCAAAATAGATTCAGACAAGAAGTACAATCTCTACAAAAATCTTGTGCTAATGAAGAATTAGGAGATATATACTTTGCAAAGGCTCATGCATTAAGAAGAAGAGCAGTACCAACTTGGGGAGTTTTCCCAGATAAATCTCAACAAGGTGGAGGTCCATTAATAGATATCGGAACTCATGCACTAGACATCACTTTATGGATGATGAACAACTATGAGCCTGTATCAGTAACTGGTTCTGTATTTAACAAGCTTGGAAATCTTCCAGAAGCAGTTGAAGGAAATATGTTTGGACCATGGGACCCAGAAACTTATGAAGTTGAAGATTCAGCCTTTGGTTATATCAAAATGAAAAATGGAGCAACTGTATTCTTAGAAGCATCATGGGCATTAAATGTACTTGAATCAAAAGAAGCAGCTACAACTCTTTGCGGAACAAAAGCAGGTGCTCAAATCAATGCTGGAATGAGTTATAAAACAAATGAATTAATATACAACAAAGCACACAATGGAATGTTAACAGAAGAGAGAAATTCAGCATCTGGAAACATAGCATTCTTTGAAGGTTCTTCAAATGCACCAGAAGCATTAGAAGCAGCTCAATGGATAGATGCAATAATAAATGACACAGAACCATTAGTAAAACCAGAAGAAGCATTTGTTGTTACAAAGATATTAGATTCTATATATAAAGCAGCAGCAACAGGTAAAGAAGTATTATTTTAGAAATAGGAGGAAAGTTTAATGGGATTTGCATTAAGAATAAACTTTGTTGATGTAGTATGCGATAACAGTTTAAAAAACACTTACATCAATGGAAAGAAAAATGGATTTGAATTTGATATTCGTCTTAGCTATTATAGAGGACATTTCCTTTCTGTAATAGATAAGTTTGAGGTTGCAGTAGATGGAGTAAAAGTAGATGAACCAGATGTAGTATTTTGCATAAATGATAAGGAGTTTGCTGTAAATCAACTACAATATGCATATGACGAGTTCTGGGATGTATTAGAACCAGCAAAAATAAAGGTAAGAAAACTAGGTGGACTAGAAGTAGGAGAACATGAAATTGATGTAACATTAATGTTCCGTTCACCTTATATGCCGCTACCAAGTGCAGATAATGACCATTTATACATGCCAATAGATGGCTGTGGTAAAAAGGTATTATCAATTGAAGGATAGGAGTGAGATACATGAGTAACATTAAATTAGGAGTAACACTTTTTAGTTTTACAGATAATTATTGCAAAGGAACATTTACATTAGAAGACTGTATAAGAACTGCTAAGGAACTTGGAGCAGAAGGCTATGAAATAGTAGGGAGCCAAATGGTTAGATCGTATCCATATGTAAGTGATAAGTTCTTAGGAGAAATAAAGGCTATGAATTCTTATTATGACATTGAAGCTATTTGTTATGGAGCTAATATGGATAGAGGAATGAGAGCAGATAGAAATCTTACTGAAGATGAGATGCTATCTAGAGCTATAAATGACTTAAAGACTGCAAACAAACTTGGATGTAAAGTTATGAGAGAGCAGTTTTTAATGTCTCCAAATGCAATGAGAAGACTTGCACCATATGCTGAAGAGTATGATGTTAAGGTTGGTATAGAAATACACAATCCTGAGATTCCAAGCAGTCCAATAATGCAAGAGTACTTAGAAGTATTTGAAAAGAGTGGTTCAAAACATATAGGATTTATACCTGACTTTGGATGTTTTGCAACAAAACCTAACAAACCTCATTGGGAAAGAGCTTTGGCTCAAGGGGCACCATTAGAACTTTTAGAAATGAGTAGAGATTTAAGACTTCAAGGTGTTCCAATGAGAGAAGCAGCAGAAAAGCTTCAAAAAGCAGGAGCAAATGGACCAACTATGGCTGCTTTTAATGGAATGTATGGATTTGTTCAATTCTCTAACAGTCCAGATTATGAAGGGCTTAAGAAGATAATGCCTTACTGCTTTGAAATGCATGGAAAATTCCACTATGTAGGTGAAGACTTAGTAGAAGCAAGTATACCATATGAAGAGTTACTATCAATCATAAAAGAATCGGATTTCAATGGATACATCGTATCTGAATATGAGCAAGAAGGACCTTATGATGCTGTAGAACAAGTTAAACGTCATTTAAATATGGAGAAGAAAATACTAGGATTAGTATAGAATTCTGAAAGGGTGAAAATTAGGAGTGAAGTTATATTTCATTAGACATGGAGAAACCTATTTAAATAAATATAAAAAGATGCAGGGCTGGGCTGATGCACCTTTAACTCCTAGTGGAGAAGAAGTTGCAATTCTAACAGGCAAAAGATTAGAAGACATAAAATTTGCCGGAGTATACTCAAGTGATTTAGGAAGAACCATAAAAACAGCACAAATAATATTAGATCATAACAAACAAAAAGAAGATGTAGAAATTAAATCTATAAGAGAATTAAGAGAAACCTTTTTTGGGAGTTTTGAAGGGAACAATGGGTTAGAAGTTTATAAACAAATGGCGGACAACCTAGGTATTCCTCAAGAAGATATATTCAAGAAACTAAGTTTAAAAGAAATAGCTGATGAAATGAAAAAGATTGATCCTACAGAGGATACTGAGAGTTATGATGAGTTTTGGAACAGAATATTATCTGGATTAAAGTTGATAACATCTGATGTAGAAGAAAAAGATGAAGAAAAAAATATATTAATAGTCACTCATGGAAATGTAATAAGAAGCATAGTTAATTATGTAGATCCATCAATAAATGTTAAAAGAGAAATTGCTAATTCAAGTATAACTATCTTAGAGTACAGAGATGAAACTTATTCTGTAAAAGACTTTAATATATAAAAGTTAGTAAAGTTATTAGAAGAGAGTTAGTTAAAATAGCTCTCTTTTAATCTATTAGTTGATTAGAGGTGGAAGATGAGTAAAAATTTATTAGGAATTGATTTAGGTGGGACAAGTGTTAAGTTTGGAATACTGACAGAAGGCGGAGAAGTAATCAATAAGTGGAGCATAGATACTAGAATAGAGTATAGTGGTAAATACATAGTACCAGATATTATAGAATCTATTAAAAATACCTTAGCTTCAATGGACTTAAAAATAGAGGATTTTCAAGGAATAGGAATGGGTTCACCAGGAACTATAAATAGAGAAAAAGGAACAGTAGTTGGAGCTTATAATTTAAATTGGGGAGAACTACAAGAAATTAAAGCTGCTTTTGAGAAAGAACTAAAGGTACCTTTTTATATAGATAATGATGCAAATGTAGCTGCTCTAGGAGAAAAGTGGATAGGTGCAGGAGAAGATAGACCAGACGTTGTTTTTATAACCCTTGGAACTGGTGTAGGGGGAGGAATCATAGCAGAAGGCAAATTAATTCATGGTGCAATAGGCGCAGCTGGAGAAATTGGACACATAATAGTTGAACCTGAAACTGGTTTTGAATGTACCTGTGGAAATCATGGATGTTTAGAAACCGTTGCTAGTGCTACAGGAATAGTAAGATTAGCAAAACATCTATCAAAGGTATATGCAGAAGATTCAAAGCTTCATTCTATCATTAATGAAGGAACTGAAATTACAGCTAAAGATATTTTTGATTTTGGGAAACAAGGAGATAAATTTGCAATTGTTGTTGTAGAAAGAGTTTCCTATTATTTAGGTTTAGCTTCTGCAAATATAGCTAACATATTAAATCCAACAGACATAGTTATTGGAGGAGGAGTGTCAGCTGCTGGAGACTTTTTGATTAAAAAGGTTGAGAAATATTTTAATAAACATGCTTTTCCACAAGTAAGAAAAAGTACAAAAATAAAGTTAGCTATATTAGGAAATGATGCAGGAATAATAGGTGCAGCATACATAGCTAAAGAACAAAACTAGGAGGATTATAATGTTTAATTTCTTAAAGAAAAAGAAAGAGGAACCAAAAGTAATAGAAAAGAAAGATACCTTAATATACTCAGTAGCTAATGGAACCTTTATAAGTATGGAAAATGTAGAAGACGAGATGTTTTCACAAAAGATATTAGGGGACGGTTATGCAGTTATGCCCGAAGACAAAGATGTGTATTCTCCTGTTAAAGGTACAGTGAAGAGTATATTCCCTACAAAACATGCCCTATGTATAGTTTCAGATCAAGGAGATGAAATAATATTACATATGGGAATAGATACTGTAAGTTTAAACGGAGTTCCATTCAAAATATTAGTATCAGAAGGACAAACTATAGAAGCTTGCACTAAAGTTGCAGAAGTAGATTTAAGTTATTTGAAAGAAAACAATATAAATAGTTCACTAATAGTAGTATTTTCAAATGTAGATTCGATAAGTGAAATAATATATTCAAAAACTGGCAGCTTAAAAGCCACAGAGATAGTAGGGCAAGTTGTGCACAGATAAGAAAATGTATACTAATTTGTGCGCAAGTAATGGAAATATGTATTATATTGTGCATAACTATACCTATGAAGAAATGACTGTGGATAAATAGAAACAAGTAATATAGAAAATAGAGGAGTTTATAAATTTATGAAAATTTTAGGATTATCATTCGGAAGAAAGATGGGAAACACAGATATACTTGTGAAAGAAGCATTATATGGAGCAAAAGAAGGAGCACCAGATGCAGAAGTAAAATTTATTAATACAAACCGTTTGACAATTGATCGTTGTACTGGCTGTGGAGCTTGTTCAACAAGTTTAGAGAGAGGCGGAGACAATGACTGTATAGTGAAAGATGATATGCAGATGGTAGAAGAAGAAATTAGAAAAGCAGACTGCATCATAGTTGGAGCACCAGTTTATGTATTGCAACCAGTAGGTCAATTCAAAAACTTAGTTGACCGTTTTTCATGTAGACATGATGTATCAGCAATTAATTGGGTATTAGATAAAAGAAGACGTGGAGAAGTTCCAGGAGATGCAGATGCATATCCACAAGAAAGATTAAAAAGACGTACTGTATCATATATATCGGTAGGGGGAACAAGTACTCAGAACTGGGTGTCAATGGGAACAGCTACTATGCATTTATTTGGTTTTCCAGCAATGATGAAGGCAGTTGGTAACTATGACGCACATCATATGGGAACTACAGGTAATCCAGTTCTAGATAAAACTCTTATATCTAATGTTCATGAAATGGGAAAACAAACATCAGAAGCTTATTTCAAAGAAGATAAAGATATAAAGTGGTTTGGGAATGAAGGAACTTGTCCTGTTTGTCATCAAAATCTTTTAATGATGAATGGAACAACAAAAGTAGAATGTCCAATCTGCGGAATTGAAGGAAGACTTTCAGTAGATGGGGAAAAAGTACATGTAGAATTCTCTGAAAAACAACAAGGAAGAGCAAGAGGAACCTTTGATGGCTTAAGAGAACATACAGTAGAAATTCAAGGATTCGGAAAAATCTGTGGACCAAAACTAATGGCAGCAAAAGAAGAAATGCCTAAGATGCTTGATAAGTATAAGAACTTTGATTCATATATCAATGAGTAAATTATATAAAGAATAATAACATTTGCTTTTTAAACAGCGATTTCGTTTTAGATGGAATTGCTGTTTTTCTTCTAATCTTTTTATTCATTAGGATTACTCCTTATTTTGACTTTTGATATAATGGTGTTGAATAGAATTATTGAGAAAATATGGGATGTGATGATTGAAATGATAAAAGCAGAAAACTTTAGAGTTAGTGAATATGATGCCTTTGGTACTTGGATTTATAAGATTACTGAGAAGCATCTTATGCCACCATTATTTATACCATATTATAAAGAAGAGAAAGATTATTTAATGTTAATAAAGATACCTAGAGATATAGAAAGAAGAAAAGCAAACCCAGATATGGATTTGTACGATTATGTTATTGGTATGTATGATAATTACGGTTATATACTCAAACGTAAAGATAAGGAAGTTGAGGAAATACGATTTTATTATGATGAAGTAGAAAGTATAGAAAATTATCAATAAATGAAAATAGATCTAAATTCAATTTAAATGTGATATATTGGAGATATAATTGAAGTAAATATTAAATGCGCCTTAGAGAAATAAAAAGCATAGAAAGAAGAGAATATGATATGGTGATTGATGAATTGAGAAGAGGTACAAACTTTACAGAAAGTGAAAAAATAATTTCTGAATTTATAGTAAATCATCCAGATAAATTTCAACAAATGAACAGTGAGGAATTGGCTAAAGAAACTTTCACAAGTAAATCTACTGTTATTCGTTTGTGTAAAAAGCTGAATGTTTCTGGTTATCAAGAGTTAAAAAAGATATTGTATTCCGAGATAAATGAAGAAATAAAGTTTGGAAAAGAAGAACTACATCCAAATTTAAATAGAAGAAGTACTTATAGAGAGATTGATGGTCTACTTCAGCAAGTATATAAAAAAGCAATTGATGATGTGAATTTGTCAAATAATCAGATCCTTATAAATAGAATAATTAATCAAATTCCTAGAATGGAGAAATTAGAATTCTATTCTACTGGTATGGGATGTGCAATACTTGAAGCGGTGACTCATAAATTTAATACAATAGGAATAGAAAGTTCTGTAAACAGTACTATAAATGAACGCTATTTAGCAATTGTTAAAAATAAATCCAAGATGATGGCTTTTGTTGTGTCATTTTCAGGCAATAATCCATTTGTAGTACATGCAGCAAAAGTATTGAGACATTTAGGAATATATTTAGTAGGGGTAGTAGGACCACTATCAGAGGATGTATCCCAGTATTGTAATGAATTAATAAAAATACCACAAAAAGATATTGTAGAGGGAATGGAAACCATTTCTAATCAATATAGTATCACTTATATTTTTGATATTATATATACACAAATTTTAGCTAATCAATATGAAGAGATAATAGGACGACAAAGGGATATAATATACAATTTTGATAAAGATATGCCTACAATGACACGAAAGTATCATAAATAGAATAACAATTAAAGAAGATTATGAAACAAAAGTACAATCAGCTCCAGCTATATTGTGATTTGGATAAGGCAGCGGTATATTCATATTAAAGAGAGCAAATCACATTCATAAAGATAGGGGAGAGATGAATATGGAAGAGATAGTAATGGAGCTAATAATTAATGCTGGTTGCGCTAGAAGTAAGGCAATGGAATCAATAATGGAAATTAAAGAAGGAAATTCTGAAGCAGCAAGAAAAAATATGCAAGAAGCAGATGACCTTTTACTAAAAGCTCATAATATCCAAACCAAGTTAATTCAAAATGAAGTAAATGGAGAAAAAACTGAATTAAATTTACTAATGGTTCATGCTCAAGACCAAATAATGAATGCTTTAACTATGAAATTATTAGCTACTGAGATTGTAGAGATGTATGAAAAATTTAGTTAGATTTAAACTTATAGTAGTAAGGAGTAAACTAAATTTGTAAAGGTAGGGTATGAATTATGGAAGAGATAATAATGGAATTAATAGTAAATGCAGGCTCTGCATCAAGCAAGGCAATGGAGTCAATAATGGAAAGTAAAGAGGGACATTCTGCAATAGCAAAAGACAACATTAAGGAAGCAGAAGAATTTTTACTTAAGGCTCATAGTATTCAAACCAAATTGATTCAAGATGAAGTAAATGGAAACAAGGTTGAATTAAGTTTATTAATGCTTCATGCTCAAGATCACCTAATGAATGCAGTTAACATGAAAGACATAGCTAAGGAAATTGTAGAGATGTATGAAAGGTTTAGTTAAGTGAGATAAAAATAATATGTATTATTTTTTATCTTGATTAATAAAAGTTTAAATATAAATGGCCAGTTGAGGTTAAACTTAAACTGGCTTTTTTAGCTTTATTCAAGCGGTTTTTTACTTTACAGCTTAATCATGTAGATATCTAATTTCAAGCCACATTAAAATTTTTTTGGGTTTATATTATGCACCATATTACTGTAGAGGCTTCTTCTCAGGCCTCATTAAAGTCATTTTGCTTAAATATTATGTTTAATAACCATATATACATTTAACCAGAAATACAGAAAACCAGATATCCAGCTAAAATAAAAATTGAAGATTTCTTGTAGAATAAATTTATGTCATGAGAAATAAGAGAAATAGTGAAATATAATAAAAAACGCAGCTTGTAAAAATCCTATTTTATTGTATAATAATATATATTATTTTTACTACTCAAAAATAAAGTGTCGAGTTAACCACTTAAAATACTCAACAAATTTTAGGAGGTTATAAAAATGAAGACATTATTTTTAAAAAATATCAGTTCAATCTACACTTTTAATGATAGGGATGAAATATTTGAAAATTACAGTATCCTTATTAAAGGAAATAAAATTATAGCGATTGGAGATACCTTATCTATTCCAGAAGGTTCAGAAGTTATTGACTGTTCTGGTCTTGTTGCCCTACCAGGTTTTGTTAACACACATCATCACTTATACCAAACACTATTTAGAGGAATTAAAGAAGTTCAAGAAAAACCACTATTTCCATGGCTTATAGGGTTATATGAATTTTGGAAGAATATAACTCCAGAGGTAGTATATAATGGAGCTATGGTAGGCTTTAGCGAACTTCTAAGAACTGGATGTACTCTTACATCTGACCATCACTATGTTTTTCCAAATAATCAACCCAATACTTTAATAGATGACCAAATAAAAGCGGCTAAGGAAATTGGAATAAGATTTCATGCTACTCGTGGTTCTATGTCTCTTGGTAGAGATCAAGGTGGCTTGCCGCCTATGTCTGTTGTTCAAAGTGAGAGTAAAATACTAGAGGATTGTCAGAGACTGGTAAGTCAGTATCACGACGATAAAGATTTTGCCATGACAAGAATAGCTTTTGCACCTTGTTCCCCCTTTTCAGTTACCAAAGATTTGATGATTGAAACAAAGAATTTAGCAAGAAAATTAAAGGTTATGATGCATACGCATATTGCTGAAACACTAGATGAAGAAAATTTCTGTATTGATAAATATGGAAGAAGACCATTTGAACTTATGGAAGATTTAGAATGGGTAGGTTCTGATGTTTGGTTTGCACATGGAATACATCTAAATGATAGAGAAATAAATAATCTTAATGGTTCTGGTATTGCACATTGTCCATCATCAAATATGAAACTGAATAGTGGTATTTGCAGAACTACTGATATTGTAAGAGCTAAAAAAGGAAATCTAAGTATAGCAGTGGATGGTAGTGCTAGTAATGATGGATCTAATATGTGGGAAGAAGTAAGAAGAGCCTACTTATTAAATCATTTAAAGTATGGTGTTGATGGATTAAACGCTTATGAAATATTAAAGGTCGCTACAAGAGGTGGTGCAGATGTACTTGGAAGAAGTGATACTGGTAGACTTGATATTGAAAAGGCAGCAGATATAATACTCTTTGATTTAAATAAGGTTGAATTTGCTGGATGTCATGATCCTTTAGTATCTTTAGTTTGTCTAGGTAATTCAAGCTTTACTAAAATGACTATAGTTAATGGGAAGGTAGTTTGTAAGGATGGAGTACTTCTTACTGTCAATGAGAATGAAGTTTATAACAAAGCTCATAGCTTGGCTAAAGAAATAGTTAGGAAGCAAAGAGAAAAATAAAAGAATAATACATTGGAGCTAATGTTAATAACTGGTATAATGTTTCAAAAAGTAGGGGGAATGGCTATGCTGAACTTGATAAAACCACCAATGCTTAAAAGAGGAGATAAAATAGCCACTGTAAGTTTGTCTTGGGGTAGAGCTGGAGATAAAGAAATATTATGGAGATATAATCAAGGTAAGAGAAGATTACAAGAAGAGTTCGGTCTTGAGGTAGTTGAAATGGAGAATACTCTAAAGGGAAGTGATTATTTATATAATCATCCTAAAAAAAGAGCTGAAGATTTAATGAATGCTTTTAAAGATAAATCAATTAAAGGAATTTTTTCATGTATAGGTGGGAATGAAAGTGTTAGAATGCTTCCATTTATAGATTTTGATATTATTAAAGACAATCCTAAGGTTTTTATTGGTTATTCAGATACAACAGTTGCACATATGATTTGTTTAAAAGCAGGAATTTCTAGTTTTTATGGTCCAGCTATTTTATCAGAGTTTGCGGAAAATATTGAAATGTTTGATTATACAAGATATTGGGTAGATAAGGTTCTGTTTAATAGAGAAGAAATAGGAGAAGTTCAAGCATCTACTATATGGACAAGTGAGCACCTTCCTTGGGAGGAAGAAAATAAGAATATAGGTAGAAGAACTAATGAATTTGAAGGGATAGAGGTTCTGCAGGGAAATGGAAAGGTAAAAGGAACTCTAATAGGGGGCTGTATTGAAGTTTTAGAGATGCTTAAGGGAACAGAAATCTGGCCAGAAGTGGACATGTGGAAGGAATCAATATTATTTTTAGAAACATCAGAAGATACACCGAGTCCTGAATATTTTGAGTACTGGATTAGAAATTATGGCTCTCAAGGCATTTTAGAAAAAATTAATGGAATAATTTTTGGAAAGCCATATGACAACAAGTATTATGAAGAGTATAAAAATGTAATTAATAAAGTTATTAGAGAAGAATTAAGGCTTAAAGACTTACCAATAATGTACAATATGAATTTTGGTCATACGGCACCAATGATGATAATTCCATATGGTGCATTAGCAGAAATTGATTGTGATAATAAGAAGTTTTCTATATTAGAATCGGGAGTGGTTTAAGTTTTAGATAAAATGTAAATATCCATAGGAGATTAAAATTTCTTATGGATATTTTTCTATAAACTCTTGACTAAAAGTTTAGTTGTAACTATAATGGTTACAAGAGGTGTTTTAAATGAAAATTAGTAGCAGATTTACTGTAGCTGTTCATATATTATCATTAATAGCTATTCAAAGTGATACTCTTTGTACTTCTGAGTGGATGGCAGGAAGTGTTAATACTAATGCCGTGGTAATCAGAAGAATTACAGGTATGCTTAAAAAAGCAGGTTTAGTAAATGTTACTTCAGGTACTGGAGGAGCATCATTAAACAAGGAGTTAAAGGAGATAACTCTTTTAGATGTTTATCGTTCTGTAGAAGTTGTTGAAGAAGGAGAACTTTTTCAATTTCAAGAAAACCCTAATATAGATTGTCCTATTGGAGCTAATATTCAAGGCGTTCTTGAACTGATATTATTTAGAGCACAAGAAGCTATGGAGAATGTTCTTAAAGATGTAAATATGGAAGAACTTGTAGGAGTTTTAAACAAAAAAATTGAAGGATAGGTTTCAATTTTTTTTACCAAGGTTGTAACTATAATAGTTACAGCATATAGTGTTAAGTAAACTTAAAATATTTTAGGAGATGATTAATTGTGTCATTAAAAATTAAAGTATATTCAGATTATATTTGTCCATTTTGCGTTATAACAAAAGGGATTTTTGAAGAAGCTATAGAAGGAAAAGATGTTGAGGTTGAGTGGATGCCTTTTGAGTTAAGACCAGAACCTGTACCAAAACTAGATCCTATAAATGATCCGGAGAAAATGCAAATGTGGGATAGATTTACTAAATCCATAGGAAGTGATATGAAGTTGCCTAGGGTATCTCCAAATCCCTATACTAATTTAGCTTTTGAAGGTTTTCATTTTGCTAAGGAGCATGGAAAAGGGAAAGAATATAATGATAGGATTTATGAAGCTTTCTTTAAAGAAGAACAAAATATTGGAGAAATAGATGTTTTAGCTAAACTTGCAGTGGAAGCCGGACTAAATAAAGAAGAGTTCAAAGAAGCATTACAAACAAGAAAATATAAAGATGTTCAAAGAGAGGCATTGAGACATGCTTATGAGGATGCAAATGTTAAAGTGGTTCCAACGTTTATTATAGGAAATAAAAGAATTGAAGGATATACAGATAAAGAAACTTTTGAAAAAGCAATTAATGATGAATATACAAAGGATGTAGCGAGTAAAGGCTATGGAGTTTGCAGTATAGACGGAGTATGTGAAATTTAAAAAAATAGGAGGAATGAGAAATGAAAATAGGAATTATAGGTGCATATGGAAAGGCTGGAAGTCTTATATTAAAGGAAGCTCTAGATAGAGGTATTGAAGTAACTGCAATAGTCAAGGATGCTTCAAAATTAACAGATAAAACTGTGGAAATAATAGAAAAGGATCTTTTTGATTTAAAGGCTGAGGATGTTAAAGACCTAGATGTTTTAGTAAATGCTATTAGTGCACCAGCTGGAAAAGAAAATCTTTATGTAGATGCAGGAAGATTTCTTACAAATCTTTTAAAAGAAGTACCTGATACAAGATTAATCGTAGTAAGTGGTGCTGGAAGCTTATTTGTAGATGAAGATAAAAAGGTGAGATTATATGATACTCCAGATTTTATAGAAGCATATCTTCCAACTGCTAAAGCTATGGGAGCTAGCTTAATAGAGATGGAAAAGTCAGAAGGAATAAAATGGACTCACTTAAGTCCAGCAGCATTTTTTGATCCTCAAGGAAAAAGAACAGGTAAATATATAGAAGGAAAAGATAATGTTATAGTTAATTCTAAAGGAGAAAGTTACCTTAGTTATCCTGACTTGGCAGTGGCATTAGTAGATGAAATTGAGAATGGGAAACACATAAATGAAAGATTTACTGTAGTTTCAGAGAAAGAATAATTAAATTCTTTTGTAATATGAGAGTTTAGTAGAGTTAATTTGCTAAACTCTTTTTTATATGTAAACAATTGAGTATAATATTAGTATAATTTCATTATTTAAATAGATTATAAAAGGTAAAAGAGAGGTATTACTATGAATCAAAAAGAAAGAATGCTTGCAGGACTACCATATAAGGCCTGGTTAGATGGTCTTAGTGAAGAGAGGATGGAGAATAAGTTAAAGATACATAAATATAACACTATGTCTCCAGATAAAAAAGAGGAATTAGATGCATTAATTAAAGATATACTTGGAAAGTCTGGGAAAAACATTGTAGTGGAACCTCCATTTCATTGTGATTATGGAAAAAATATTGAAGTTGGTAATAACTTTTTTGTAAATTATAACTGTACTATATTAGATGTAGGGAAAGTTATAATAGGAGAAAACGTTATGTTTGCACCTAATGTATCCATATATACTGCAGGACATCCTGTTCATCCTGAATCAAGAAATTCTGGATATGAATATGGAATTGAAGTAATAATAGGCGATAATGTGTGGATAGGCGGAAATGTCATAATAAATCCAGGAGTTAAAATAGGTAAAAATGTGGTTATAGGTGCTGGAAGTGTTGTAACAAAGGATATCCCAGACAATGCTATTGCAGTTGGTAATCCATGTAGAGTTATAAGAGAAGTAACCGAAGAGGATAGAAAGTACTATTTTAAAGATAGAGAATTCGATGTTGATGATTATTAATAAAAGAATATAGATAGAGAATGTCTAGTTATTTTTTAATTAGAAAATTAACTAGACATTTTTATTTTAATTAAACTGACTGGTGAGTTTACCTTTAATATATTAACTTTAAACACTAATAAAAAAATATAAACACAAAATTAAAATGCTATTAAAACGATATCAAAAGTCAAACACAATAAAAAAATACTTAAACACTATTAGAAACACTTGCTGAAAACGTTATGAATACGTGGAAATAGTGTTTTGGCATAGATATTGCTCTAATAAAAGGTATAAATTATAAGGAGGAATTATATTATGTCAGAAACACGTGGAGAAAAACTTATAAGTATCGTAATGAAGTTTGTTGAACTTAAAGCAATAGTTGCACTAAAAGACGGAATAATATACACTCTACCTATGTCACTAATAGGATCAGTATTTTTATTATTAGCACAAATACCATACAAGCCATTTAATGATTGGATGGCTGGAATCTTTGGAGCAGGGTGGACTGAACCATTGTTCCAAGTTTACAACTCTACAATGCAGATTATGGCTATAATAGCAGTAATCGGTATAGCATATATGTATGCTAAAAATGAAGGTCATGAACCATTAGGATCAGGAATCATAGCGTTCGCAGTATTTTTAATAACTTTAAATCAATATACAGCATCTAAGTCAGGAGAAGTTGTATCAGGTGTTATACCTAGAACTTGGCTTGGTGGACAAGGTATGGTTACAGCCATAATTATAGGACTCTTAGTTGGATTTGTTTACTCATGGTTCCTAACTAAGAAAATAACTATTAAGATGCCTGCTGGAGTTCCACAAGGTGTATCAAATCAATTCTCAGCACTTATACCTGGACTTGTAATAATTACAGCTACAATGTTTGTATACATGTTCTTTAGATATGCACTTAATACTACTTTAATAGATTTTATATTTAAAGTATTACAAACTCCACTACAAGGATTTACAGATTCATTAGTAGGTTTAATAATTACAACTGCACTTGTACCTTTCTTCTGGTGGTTTGGTGTTCATGGTGCTACTATAGTTAATGGAGTAATGAGTGGACTTACAGCTGCTAATAGACTAGATAATCAAGCAATTATAGATGCAGGTAAAGAATTAACTTTAGCTAACGGAGGACATATAGTAACAGATCAATTTAATGCAAGTTTTGTTACTGTAACTGGATCAGGTTTGACAATAGGGTTAGTAATATTAATGCTTACTATAGCAAAATCTGAGCAAAATAAAGCTTTAGGTAAACTTTCTGTAGGACCTGGTGTATTTAATATAAATGAACCAATACTATTTGGATTCCCAATGGTTATGAATCCATTAATGTTTGTGCCATTTGTAGCTGCACCAACAATATCAGCTATAGTTGCTTATTTTGCAATGAGAGTAGGTCTTGTTCCATTATTCACTGGTGTAACAGTACCTTGGACTACACCTCCTATAATCTCAGGATTTATCCTAGGAGGATGGAGAACAGCATTGATGCAAATAATTTGTATAGCAATTTCAGTTGTTGTTTATTTCCCATTCTTTAAAAAGGTAGATTCTATGAATCTTAAGAGTGAGCAAGAAGCAGAAGCTTAGAATAGACAATTTAGTGAAGGCTCAACATTATCTATGTTGAGCCTTTGCTATATAAATATATAAGGGGTGTAAAAAGTAATGAAAAAAGGTTTGAAAAGTTTTTTAACGGCACTTACACTGACAGGAACAATAGTGAATTTTGCTATACCTAGTTTAAGAGTTAATGCTGAAACTCTAGGTAGTGTTAGTATAAAGCATATTACAGCTAATACCTATGTGGGAGATGTGGGGCAGGTTGTTGATAGTTTTGAGATAGTTGTTGATGATATAGCTAAGATTCAAGGAATTAAAGCTGAAGATTTCGAAATAATAAACAACTATGATGGATATCCTTTAAATTCTAAAGGTGAGCTTGCTCTAGAAAATTATGAAGATGATGGTATTTCTTTGAGTATTGAAGGCAATACAATAAAGATGGATGTAAAGGATTTTAAATATGATTCAAGTATGACAGGGGTATTCAGTGTAGTATGTGATAAGTACCCTGAGCTTAATTTTACATCAAGTAATGTTAATGAAATAAAAACTCAAACAGTTGATAAGTTTGAGAATTTGACTTACGTAGGAACTAATGGTGTGAAGATACCATATAGATTATATTCAGCAAATACAGGAAAACCTGAGCCATTAGTAATATGGATGCATGGGGCTGGAGAAGTTGGAACAGATAACATTAAACCAGTTACAGCTAATAGAGGGGCAGTAGCATTTGCAGAATCAGGATATACAACAAATGTTATAGCAGCACAATACCCATATAAATATTCTGTAGAACTTACTGATGCAGAATTAAAAGATATGAGAGACTTTTTTGATGCTTATGAAGAGCTTATAAATAAGCTTATAGCTGAAGGAAAAGTAGATTCTAATAGAATATACTTAACTGGAGCATCTATGGGTGGAGGATTAACTTTAAGATTTTTATTAGAGAAACCTAACCTGTTTACAGCTTCAGTTGCAATAGCAAGTAGAGGAACAGTTAAAGATTTATCTGAACTTAGTAAGATATCAAAATTACCAATATGGTTGTTCCATGCAGAAGAAGATACAACTAATGCTAGCACCATAAGTAAAAATATATATAACAAATTAAAAGAGCTTGGAAATGATAGTGCTAAAATAACTATATATTCAACAGAATATATGAATTCATTAAGACTATATGGTGGACTTCTTCATTGGTCTTGGGTTCCTACTCTAAATAACAAAGATATGATTAGTTGGCTATATTCCCAATCTAAGCAAGTTGTTCAGGTAAAAGATATAGTTGCTGATACTTATATAGGTGATGCAGGGACTATGGTTCAAGGATTTGATATAACAGTAAACGATGCATCAAAGCTTTCAGGACTAAAAGCTTCAGATTTTGATATAAAAGGGAATTATGATGGATATCCACTAGATTCTAAAGGAAATCTTGTACAAAACAACTATGCTGATGACGAAATTAAATTAAGCATAGAAGGAAATACAGTTAAATTAAGATTTAAAGGATTTAAATATCCAGGTGGAGTTATATCACCATTTTCAATTATATGCAGCAAATATCCAGAGTTATCTTTTAACCAAAGCAATGTTTCAAAGGTTAATATTAAAACTGTAGATGAATTTGTATCTGGTACTTTTGTAGGCAGTAATGGTCAGAACTTAACATACAAACTTAAATCTACAAAATCAAGTAAACCAGAGCCACTAGTTGTATGGTTACATGGTGGTGGAGAAGTAGGAACAGATGGATTAAAACATTTAACTGAAAATAGAGGAGCTACAACTTGGACTGAGTCTGGAAAAGAAACATCAGTACTTAGTGTACAATTCCCTAAAAATTATGGATGGGCAAGTTACAATAATCCTACAGAATTAAAACAAATGCAAGATTATTTTACTGCTTATAATGAATTAATTCAGAAATTAATCTCAGAAGGAAAAGTAGATAAAAATCGCGTTTATGTAGTAGGTGCCTCAAGTGGTGGAGGCGGAGTATTTAGATTTATGATGCAATATCCAGATCTTTTTGCAGGTGCTATATCAATAGCAGCAAAAGATACAATAGGAGATTACAAAGCTGAGGAAGCTACTGCTGTAGCAGACTTTAAAGAAAAATTAAAAGGAATAAAAGATATTCCAATATGGATAGTACATGCAGATGGAGATCCAATTTGTGATAGTAGAACAAGTAAATATGCATATAAAGCTTTAATAGAATTAGGTAGTACAAAAGCTAAAGAAACTATATATAGTAATGAATATATGGATGCACATAAATTCTATGGAGCTTTAAAACATTGGTCATGGGTACCAGTATTTAATAATGATCAAGGTATAATTGATTGGCTTTTTGAGCAAACAAAAGCAGTTGATGATAATAAATCCAATAACCCAATAGTTAATAAAGATGGTGTTAATAAGATAGTAGTAAAAGATGTTGATTTAACTAAAGGAGCTAAAGTTGAAATTGAAGATGTACAATCAGTTAAAGATGGAAAAGGATCTTTTGAAATAGTAGTGGGAAATACTACAATAAAACTTCCTTTCTCAGCTATTGATGATAGCTTATTAGTTGAAGGTTCAAAAATAGTTTTTGAACTTAATATTGAAGAAAACAGTGATATTGTTAAAAACTTAAAAGGAAATAAAAAAGTTTACAATTTCAATCTATATGTAGTAAATGGAGATAATAAAACTCTTATTCATAAATTTGATAATGGTAAAGCTGAGATTACAATAACTCTTACTGATGAGGAATTAAGTAAATTTAATAAAGATAAGATAACAGTATTCTATTATAATGAAGAAACTAAAAGTTTTGAAAGTTTAAAAACATCATTAGATGGAAATAATGTAACTTTTAAGACTCCTCATTTCTCAAAATATGTAATAGGGGAAGCTACTAATGATTCTAAGACTGGTTTAACATTGCCTCAAACAGGATCAATGGTAGGAATGAATTCTTTACTTGGAATTTCTATAATACTTATTGCATTAGGTTTTGTATTAGTGAAAAAAAGAGCAAAAATATAAAAAATTATTTATAAAGGAAATGGCTGGCGGCATAAGAAATGCCCAGTCATTTTTTTATTTAAATTAATATTAAAAAGAAAAATTAAACACAAGTAGAATAAATATAAACACTTAAAAATCACTGTTTAAATAGTCAAACACTACTTGATGAAAATTAAACACTAATTAAAATGATGCTAAATAATCAAACACTAAATAATATTTATGTTTGAAAACGTTAATTATAGGTGGTTTTAGTGTTTTGGCACGAGTCTTGCTAATATAAAGAGTATAAAAACAAAAGGATTTAAAAATACGGAGGTAATAAAATGAGTGAGTTAGAACAGGTAATAATGAATATAATAATAAACTCAGGAGATGCTAAGGGATATTCCTATGAAGCTCTAAACGCAGTAAATGAAGGAAACTATGAAGAGGCAGATCAATTAATAGAAAAAGCAAACGAAGCACTAGAAGTAGCTCATAATTCTCAAACAGATTTATTACAAAAAGAAGCAGCAGGAGAAAAAACAGAAGTGTCGGTACTGTTTGTACATGCACAAGATCATTTAATGACAACAATAACAGAAAAGAATCTTATAGAACAAATTATGGAACTAAGAAAAATAGTTAATAAACTAGTTAAATAGTTAAGTATAGATATTTAAGGAGGAAAAAAAGATGATAAAGATAAGATTATTTTGTGCGGCAGGAATGTCAACAAGTGTATTAGTAGCAAAAATGCAAGAGGCAGCTAAAGCTAAGGGAGTAGAAGCTGATATAGAAGCTTTCCCAGAATCAACTATGGGTAAGAAATTAGAAGAAGGAATAGATGTAGCTTTACTTGGACCACAAGTTAGATATAAATTACCAGCAGCTAAAAAGCTTTGTTCTGCAAAAGGAGTTCCAGTAGATGTAATCAACTCAGTTGATTATGGAATGATGAAAGGTGATAAAGTTTTAGATTTTGCTTTAAAATTATTAGGAAAATAATCAATAAGGTATTAAGTTCTGCTATAAATATTAGAACTATTTATAGCAGAAAATATATAAATAAAAAACTAGGAGGACTTATTTTATGTCAGAAACACGTAGTGAAAAGTTGATAAACATAGTAATGAAGTTTGTTGAACTTAAAGGAATAGTAGCACTAAAGGATGGAATCATTTACACGTTACCAATGTCATTAATTGGGTCAATATTTTTATTACTTGCTCAAATTCCATATCAACCATTTAATGATTGGATGGCAGGAATATTTGGAGCAGGATGGACAGAACCATTATTCCAAGTTTATAACTCAACAATGTCAATTATGGCTGTGGTAGCTGTAATCGGTATAGCATACATGTATGCTAAGAATGAAGGGCATGAACCTTTAGGAGCAGGAATTATAGCATTTGCAGTATTTTTAATAACATTAGATCAATTCACAACATCTACAACAGGAGAAGTTGTATCAGGAGTTATACCTAGAACATGGTTAGGTGGACAAGGTATGGTAGCTTCAATAATCATAGGATTACTAGTTGGAGCAATTTATTCTTGGTTCTTAACTAAAAAAATTACTATAAAGATGCCAGCTGGAGTACCACAAGGGGTATCTAACCAATTCTCAGCACTTATACCTGGACTTGTTATAATAACAGGAACAATGTTTATATTTATGTTCTTCAAATATGCATTAGGAACAACAATGATAGACTTTATATTTAAAGTATTACAAACACCATTACAAGGATTTACAGATTCATTAATCGGATTAATAATAACAACAGCACTAGTACCATTCTTCTGGTGGTTTGGTGTTCATGGAAATAATATAGTTAACGGTGTTATGCAAGGTATGCAAATAGCAAACAGACTTGAAAACCAAGCAATTTTAGATGCAGGTAAAAAGCTTACACTAGAAAATGGTGGACATATAGTTACAGACCAATTTATGGCTAGCTTTGTAACAGTTGGAGGATCTGGATTAACAATAGGTCTTGCAATATTAATGGTATGGTTCTCTAAATCTGACCAAAACAAAGCATTAGGTGGATTATCTATAGGACCTGGAATATTCAACATAAATGAACCAATAATATTTGGTTTCCCAATGGTTATGAACCCATTAATGTTCTTACCATTCGTATTAGCACCAACAATTTCAGCAGTAGTAGCATATTTTGCTATGAGAGTAGGATTAGTTCCACTATTTACAGGTGTAACTGTTCCTTGGACTACACCACCAGTAATCGGAGGATTAATAATGGGTGGATGGAGAATGGCTTTACTTCAAGTAGTATGTATAACTATATCTGTATTAGTATACTTCCCATTCTTCAAGAAAGTAGATGCTATGAATCTTAAGAGTGAGCAAGAAGCTCAAGCTTAATATAAAATTTAATAAAAATAACAATAAAGACTTTATCTAAAGTCTTTATTGTTATTTAAGGAAATATATTTGATTTTCAGAAATAGATAATTTATGGAGTTAAGGTTGTGGTATATTTTTAGTGTATGAATCAGATTTACTAAGGAGAGTAGTATTAGATGAATAAAAAAATTAATAGGATTATCATGGTGGCTATAGCTATGATTATAACTGCCATAGGGGCAAGCTTAGGGATAAAAATAGCAATAGGGGTAGGTGCATGGGATGCATTAAGTCAAAGTATATCAATGGTATTAGGAATAAAAGTAGGAACTTTTTCTATGATTCTTAATATTAGTTGTGTTTTAGTGCAAATTTTTCTTTTAAAAGATGGATTTAGATTTAATCACCTGGCTCAGATAGGTGTTTCAATATTATTAGGAACTGTTGTTAATTTTATGATATACAAAGTTTTATCAGAAATTATAATTGATAATTATTTTATAAGTATGAGTTTGTTTATTTTATCTGTAGTAATGTGTGCTTTAGGTATAGCTATGATTACTGCAATTAATCTTATTAGTTTTCCACTAGAATCATGTTGTATGGTTTTAGCAAAAAAGATTAATAAAAACTTTGGTTCGATAAGACAAGGTGTAGATATAATAGCAATTATAATATCTTTAATAATTACATTTATCTTCAAAAATTCTATGACGGTAAGAGAAGGTACTATAATAGCAATGTTGATTTTTGGACCTATGTTAGATCTTTTTGTGAAGCTTATGAGTCCAAGCTTGAGAAAATTATCTTTAATTATAGAATAGTGTTTAGTTTCATACTATTCTCTTTGTTATTAAACTATACTGATTTTCAAAATTAGAAAATTAATTGACAAATTAGTTTAAGAATTTTATAATTAGTTAGAAGTCTAACAATTTGAGGTAAAGTATTGAATAAAGAAATCTACATAGGGAAGAAGATTAATATCTTATCACATGGAATTCATAGGAAAATAGCTAAAGAAGCATCTAAATATGGTTTGACTGGGGTTCAAGCAAGGATACTTGGATTCTTGAATCGTGAAACAAAAGTAAGATCAATATTTCAAAAGGATATAGAAGAAGAGTTAGATACTAGACGATCTTCTGTAACTAGCGTTCTTCAACTTATGGAGAAGAATGGGTATATAGAAAGAGTAAGTGTATGTGAGGATGCAAGGCTTAAGAAGATAATCCTTACAGATAAAGGAACTGAAATTCAAGGCAAGGTTTATAGTTATATACTTGAATTTGAAAAATCATTAAAAGATGAATTGAGTAATGAAGAATTAGAAATACTAACTGAATTAATAGATAGATTAATGAAAAAAATTGCTGATTAGGCAATTTTTTTTAAGTGATTAGTTAGAAGTCTAACAAAGATGAGGAGGTAGGTTATGGTAAAAAAAATAGCAAGTTATATTGGAGAGTTTAAAAAAGATACAATTATGACTCCAATATATATAGGGTTAGAAGTGGCAATGGAGGTTATGATTCCATTCCTTATGGCATGGATAATCGATAATGGGGTAGGGAAAGGTGATGTGAAGTATGTAACAATGGTAGGGATTGGAATGCTTGTAGCATCATTTTTATCACTTACATTTGGAATTATTGCTGGTAAAACTGGAGCCAGTGCGTCATCTGGTTTTGCAAGAAACTTAAGAAAAGGAATGTTTTATAATATACAGGACTTTTCTTTCTCAAATATAGATAAATACTCAACAGCAGGGCTTATAACTAGATTAACTACTGATGTTACAAATGTTCAAAATGCATTTCAAATGATAATAAGAATGTTTGCAAGAGCTCCTCTTATGTTGGTATCGGCTATGCTCATGTGTTTTTATATTAATTGGAAACTAGCACTTATATTTTTAGGAGCGATAGTTTTTCTATCTATAGTGTTGTATGCTATCATCATGAAAGCACATCCAAACTTCGTAAAAGTATTTAAAAGATATGATGATTTAAATGCTAGTGTTCAAGAAAATTTAACAGGCATTCGTGCTGTTAAGGCGTATGTAAGAGAAGATCATGAAATAGATAAGTTCTATAAAGAATCAAAAACTCTTTATGATTACTTTATGAGAGCAGAAAAATTGGTTATTCTTAATGGACCTATTATGCAGTTTACCGTTTATACTTGTATATTACTTTTGTCTTGGCTTGGAGCTAAAATGATAGTTTCAAACACTATGACAACAGGTGAATTAATGAGTTTATTCACCTATACTGCAAATATAATGATGAGCCTTATGATGATGTCTTTTGTATTTGTTATGGTTATTATAGCTAGGCCATCTGCTGAAAGAATTGTAGAAGTTTTAGATGAAAAAAGTGATTTAACTAATGGAGAGAATCCAATATATGAAGTTAAAGATGGATCTATAGAATTTAAAAATGCTAGTTTTTATTATAAAACTAATAAAAATAACTTAGTACTAGACAATATAAGTTTAAAGATAGATTCAGGGGAAACAATAGGAATTATAGGTGGAACAGGAAGTTCTAAATCTAGTTTAGTTCAACTTATACCAAGGCTATATGATGTTACAGATGGTTCAGTAGAAGTTGGTGGAGTTGATGTTAGAAAATATGATATAGAAACACTTAGAAACGAAGTATCCATGGTGCTTCAAAAAAATGTACTGTTTTCAGGAACCATAAAGGAAAACTTAAGATGGGGAAATAAAAACGCAACAGATGAAGAAATAATAGAGGCATGTAAACAGGCTCAAGCATCTGAGTTTATAGAAAGTTTTACAGATAAATATGATACTTTCATAGAGCAGGGTGGAACTAATGTATCTGGTGGGCAAAGACAGAGACTTTGTATAGCAAGAGCATTACTTAAAAAACCTAAAATATTAATTTTAGATGATTCAACTAGTGCAGTTGATACTAAAACAGATGCTCTTATAAGAAAAGCCTTTATAGAAACAATACCTAATACAACAAAGATCATTATTGCACAACGTATTTCTTCAGTTCAAGATGCTGACAAGATTATAGTATTAAATGATGGGCTTATAGATGGATTTGGAACTCATGAAGAATTATTAGAAAGTAATAATATATACAAAGAGGTTTATGAATCACAAGTTAAAGGAGCTGATAAAGATGAATAAAGACAAGAATTTTAAAGGTAATGTAAGCTCTTTAAAAACATTAAAAAGATTAATAAACTATGTAGTTAAAGAATATAAGTTTCTTTTTTTCATTGTTACTATAGCTATAATAATAAGTTCTATAGCTAATGTTATAGGTACAATGTTCCTTAGAAGCTTAATTGATGATTATATAGCCCCTCTTATGAATAAATCAAATATAGATTTTGCACCACTACTTAAAGTAGTATTAACTATGGCTGTTATTTATTATGTAGGAGTTTTGTGTACTTATATATACAACCGTATAATGATTGTAATTTCTCAAGGCTCTTTAAAGAGAATAAGAGATGATATGTTTTCACATATGGAAAAGCTACCTATAAGTTTTTTTGACAGAAACTCTCATGGAGATTTAATGAGTTTATATACTAATGATACAGATACTTTAAGGCAGATGATAAGTCAAGGGATTCCACAGCTTCTAGCAGCTATAATAACAGCTGTAAGCATATTTTTTTCTATGATATTTTTAAGTATCCCGCTTACGATTGTTCAGATAATAGCTATAGCTACTATGTCATATGTTACTAAGTTAATTGGTGGGAAAAGTAGAAAGTACTTTGGATTTCAACAAAAAGATTTAGGTAAAGTAAATGGTTATATAGAAGAAATGATGGAAGGGCAAAAGGTAGTAAAGGTATTTGGTTATGAGCAAGAAGCGAAGGCTAACTTTGACAAAATAAATGATGCTTTACGTGATAGTGCTAATAATGCAAATAAGTTTGCAAATATACTAATGCCTATAATAGGTAATATTGGGTATATAACTTACGTTGTAATGGCTATCTTAGGAGCAACTTTAGCAATAAACTCTTTTGCAGGCTTTACCATTGGAGGACTTGCAGCTTTCCTTCAACTAACAAGAGCATTTAGTCAAACAACAGGACAGATGTCACAACAGTTTAACTTTGTAGTTATGGCTTTAGCAGGAGCTGAACGTATATTTGATTTTATAGATGAAAAACACGAAGAAGATGAGGGATATGTAACACTGGTTAATGTTAATGAAGATGAGCAAGGAACATTAACTGAAACTAATAAGCGAACTGGTATATGGGCATGGAAACATCCTCATGAAGATGGATCTGTTACCTATACTAAGCTTTTAGGAGAAGTAGTATTTGATGACGTTGATTTTGGGTATACAGATGAGAAATTAATATTAAAAAATATAAATCTTTATGCAAAACCTGGTCAAAAAATAGCCTTTGTTGGAGCTACAGGTGCTGGTAAAACCACCATAACCAATTTAATCAATAGATTCTATGATATTCAGGATGGAAAAATAAGATACGATCATATAAACATCAACAAGATAAAAAAGGATGACTTAAGAAGATCCCTTGGTATGGTACTTCAAGATCCTCATTTATTTACAGGAACTATTGCGGATAATATTAGATATGGTAAATTAGATGCTACAAATGATGAAGTAATAGCGGCGGCAAAACTTGCAAATGCAGATACTTTCATAAGACATTTACCACAATGTTATGATACCTTTATTACTGGTGATGGAGGAAGTTTATCTCAAGGACAGAGACAACTACTAACAATAGCAAGAGCTGCTATAGCAGATCCACCAGTATTAATACTAGATGAAGCTACTTCAAGTATCGATACAAGAACAGAGAAAATCGTACAAGAAGGAATGGATAAACTTATGAAAGGTAGAACTGTATTTGTAATTGCACACAGACTTTCTACAGTTAAGAATTCAGATGTTATTATGGTTTTAGACCAAGGAAAGATAATTGAAAGAGGAAGTCATGATGACTTAATTAATCAAAAGGGAAGATATTATCAGCTTTATACAGGAGCTTTTGAACTTTCTTAAAGGTATATAATAACTATAAAAATAGCTGATATTAGGAGCTTAAAGTTCTTAGTATCAGCTATTTTCATTATGAAAATTAAATTATTTTATAATGACTATAAAGCCTAAACACTCAAGAATAATATCCAAACACTAAGGAAAAAGTCACAAACACTACATTGATTTATTAAATAGGAAGTTGATTAATGGCTATTTTAGTGTTTTGGTATGATATTTGCTGGATTATATTAACAGATGTAAGTAAAATCTGAATTTACGGTCAAAGGGGGAAGGATAATGATATTTGAGAAAACAAGTGATATTCCAATTAGTATTAACAGCTATGGAGTAACTAAAACTCAATACTACTTCAATAAAGAATTGAAACTAATCTTCATATTAAAGGGGAAGATTAATGTCACAACAAACAGCAATTTATATAATCTTTCAGAAGGAGCTGTATTTTTAATCAATAATGAAAGCTTATGTTTACTAGAGCCTTTAGAAGAAAACGTTATTATTACATTAAATATAGATAGTAACTACTTTAACAATTATTATAAAGATTTTTCTGAAATTAGATTTTACTTAAATACTAAAGAAGATAAGAGTTTTTGGAGAATGCTTTTAAAAATAATAGAATCATTTATAAAAAAGGAAAAGTCTTATGCTTTAGAGATCAAAAAGAGGGTTTTAGATTTGATTTTAGTATTTACAACTAAATATATAGATGAAAAGGAATATATAAAATCAAATTCCTCGATAGAAGATAAAAGAATAGAAAAGCTGATTAATTTTATTAATATCCACTATAAAGAAAAGTTAACTTTAAATGACTTGGCTGAGGAAGTGAACTTAAACCCTCAATATCTATCTAGATATTTTTCTAAACATATGGGGTTAACTTTAAATGATTTTATTTCTAATGTGAGGTTAAAAGAATCTTTAAAGGATCTAAAAAACGAAAAAAATAAGATAACCTATGTTGCTTTAGAAAATGGCTTTCCTAATCTTAAATCCTATTTTAAGGTATTTAAAGAAAAATACAATACCACGCCGTCAATTTATAGAAAAAATATCCACAATACTAATCCAATTAAAATTAATAATCCCAAAAGTAATATTAATTTAGAAGATATAGAAATTATAGATTTAATTAAAAAATACTGCTCAAATGAGGATAAGGAAAATATAGTTAATGAAAAATATATTATTAATTGTGAGAAGACTATAGGGGATATAAAAGATTCATGGAATAAAATCATTTGCTTTGGAAGAGCTTCAGAGGGGTTAAGAGCTGAATGGAGGCAGCAGCTTAGAGCTATCCAAGAAGAAATAGCATTTAAATATATAAGATTTCATGGAATCTTTAGTGATGACATGATGATATATAATGAGAATTCCAATGGAGAAGTAGAACTCAATTTCAGTTATATAGATGAACTTATAGATTTCTTATTAGAAGTTAAGTTAAAACCATTTATTGAATTAAGTTATATGCCTGAAAGCCTTGCTAGTGAAAAAAAGTATATGTTTAATTGGAAAGCAAATATAAGTTACCCAAAAAGCTTAGATAAGTGGGAGAGTCTTGTTAGAAATTTTACAAAACATTTAATAAATAGATATGGAATTGATGAGGTTACTTCTTGGTATTTTGAAATTTGGGATAACTTTACCATTGAAAAGAGTGTGAGCAAAAAAACATTGGAGTTTTTTAAGAGAACTTATTCAGCTGTAAAAAAGGTTAATTCAAAGTTAAAAGTTGGAGGAATAAATAATTTCATCGAGATTTTGATAAACACAGATATTCTAAAAATGTATAATGCTTTTTTTCTTAAAGAAAATATAGAACTTGATTTTATATCGCTAAAGATTTATTCAATTAAACCTAAAAACAATACTGATTTAGTTACCATTTTTAAGAATTCTGGAATAGATTCGGATGGGAAATTAATTCTCCAAGACTCCGCTAATGAATGTGTATATGCTGAAGAAATGTATATAAGTGAAAACCTAGATAAACTTATGAAAATATTAGATAACTTCCCAGCTTTGAAAAAACAAATATTTATTACTGAGTGGAATCTTAACGCCGACCCTAGAGATTTAGTTCATGATACTTGTTTTAAAGCTTCTTATTTAGTTAAAAACGTTGTTGAAAATTTTAATAAAGTTGATGGAATGGGATATTGGACATTTACTGATATTTTTGAGGAAGTAAAAACTAGTTATGATACTTTTCATGGAGGGCTTGGGTTTGTTACTAGCAACGGACTTAAAAAACCTATATATAATTCTTATAAACTATTAAATAAACTTGGATCTCAAATAATAGAAAAAGGCGAGGACTTTATAGTAACTAAGAATTCTAAAGGGGTTATTCAAATACTAGCCTATAACTACTGTCATTTTAAAAATGAAGATATTAAATACAACGAAAAGGAAGTTTTAAGTGATAGGTATAGTATATTTAAAGAAAAAATAAGAAATATAAAAATCACCTTATTAGGTGTTAATGGAAATATAACTAAAAAGATATATAGAATAAATCAAGAAAATGGTTCTGTTTATGATGAGTGGATTAAAATAGGATGGCAAAAAAATATATATCAAGAAGAACTTGATTATCTTAAACAGAAATCAATATATGGATATAAAAGAGAATATGTTTTTTGTGAAAACGATTTAGAAATCGATGAAAATATGCAACCTCACGAGGTTATGCTAATAGAGGTAGTTAGGGAATAAAAAAATTATATACCCTTTTTTGACTTGGTTAGAAAAGGTGAAAAAGAAGTAACAGAAAGGAATGTAGTAAAAGAGGATTAAAAAAATAAATAAACATACGTTTATTGGAAAGAAATTCTATTGTCTGAAAGATATAATTTTAATAGATTGAGGTAAAGTAGGTGCTATGAATTTAATGAGATTAGAAGATGGAAATAAGAGCAAAAAGAGGAAATGGACAAGATTAGCATTACTTATTATTAGTCTCTCTGCCTTAATATATTCAGCAGTTTCCCTATTAGCTATTTTTAATGAATATAAAAAAGGTGAGAAGGAATATGAAAGTCTTCAGAAATATGTTAATAGAGACTCTAAGATTTCAGAAAGTGAGGATAAAGAAGTTTTATCAGTAGATTTTGGGAGTTTGAAAAAGCTTAATGAAGATATTGTTGGATGGATTTCTTTTAAGGACACAGAAGTTAATTATCCAATTGTTAAAGGAGCAGACAATAGTTATTACTTGAATCATACTTTTAATAAAACAGAAAATGATTCAGGAAGTATTTTTATGGATTTTGAAAACGATTCAAGTTTTAAAGATAAAAATACAATCCTATATGGTCATAACATGAAAAATGGTTCGATGTTTAGCATTTTAAACAAATATATGGATAAAGATTTCTACGAAAGTACTCCATATTTTTGGCTATATACAGAAAATGAAGTTTTTAAATGTGAGATATTTTCTGCCTATAAAACAAGTGCCCATAATGGTAAAAGTTATATTAAAAAGTTCTCTACAGACCAAGAATATGAAGATTTCTTAAAGGAAATAAAGAACAATTCTTTATATGATACTGGAATAAATGTAGGAAAGGATGACATAGTTTTGACCTTGTCTACATGCACAAATAATGATAAAGACAGCCGCTTTGTAGTAAACAGTAAAATGGTAAAACAATAATTTCTATTAATTAAGTGAAACTTTATAACCATTAATATATAGGTTTTAAGTTTAAAAGGTTCTATATAAGGAACTTTTAAAATGGGAGGGGGATAAAAATGATTAAAAGATTCCGCAAATACGGAAAAAGCTTTATGGCACTTATGTTATCAACATCTATGATACTTTCTTCTGGAGTAACAGTATTGGCAGCTGATGGAAAGTCAACTTCTTACAGTACTATTAGTGAAGTTCATGATTGGGGTATTGCAATCCCAAGAGTAGTAGTGGACTTAGGCAAGACAGTTAATAAAAATTCAATATCAAAGGATACATTTAAAGTACACGTAAAGAGAACTGAAAAAGGTAAAGATACGGTTTTATCAGAAGGGGATCGTAACATCACTAAGATTTACGTATCCGACAAGGATGGTAATGCTCAAGAAAGTGGAAATTATGTAGTTATTGAAATGGAAATAGGACCAACTTTAGATATTGCATCACCAATTCAGTTCAGTATGAAAACTTTCTTGAATGAGTGGATCGATTCTCACTATACAATCACTCAAGTACAAGATATAACTACTCCTACAGAAACAATTTCTGGATTAGTTATTGATACTTTTTCAGGAGATACAAAAAAGCTTGTTGATGATTTTACTGTAGGAAGTGGAACTTATGATAATATAAATTTAAAATATGCAAGCTATGCACCTGAAACAACTGGGGAAAAGAAACCTTTAATTATATGGTTACATGGTATGGGTGAAGGTGGAACAGATGGACTTCTTCCAATATCAGCAAACAAAGCTGCTAACTTTGCATCAGAAGATATACAATCATATTTTGATGGAGCTTATGTATTAGCACCTCAAACACCAACAATGTGGATGCAAGGACCAAACGGTGAATTTGGAGGCAAAGATTCTAAATATACAAAAGCCTTAATGGGATTAATAGAAGACTATGTTTCTAAAAATAGTAATATAGATAAAAATAGAATTTACATCGGAGGAGATTCCAATGGTGGATATATGACTATGGTTATGGCTAGAGAGTATACAGATTATTTTGCTGCTGCATTTCCAACATGTGAAGCATTAGCTGACTCTTTAATCACAGATTCAGATATTCAAAAGATGAAGGATCTTCCAATGTGGTTTATTGCATCTAAAGATGATACTACAGTTGATGTAAATAGCTATGTAATTCCAACACATAAGAGATTAAAAGATGCCGGAGCTAAAAACCTTCATTTATCATTATATGATAGTGTAGTTGACCAAACAGGTTTATATAAAAATCCAGATGGTACACCATATAAATATAATGGACATTGGTCATGGATATATGTTTATAATAATGATCCAAAAGAAGTTATAAATGGAAAAGAGACAACCATTATGGAATGGTTAGCATCTCAAAACAAATCTGATTTTACTACCTATAATACTATTACAGAAATCGAAGATTGGGGTCCAGCAACTACAAAAGTCGTAATTGATTTAGGACAAGCAGTTAAAGAAGGTTCTGTTAATACTGATAGTTTTTCAGCATTTGTTTCTAGAAGTGACAAAAGATTAGCTACACCATTAATACAAGAAGGTTATAGAAAGATAACAAAAGCTTATGTTTCTGATGCAAAAGGTAATGCAGCAACAACAGGAAACTACGCAACTTTAGAAATGGAAATAGGACCAAGTATAACATTAGGTTCACCATTTAACTATGTTCCAGCGTCAGGCGGTAATGCATGGATTGACACTAAATATACAATTACTCAAGAAAAGAATATTGTATCTGATAGCACTACAATATCACGTCTTGTAGCTAATGAACTTAAAGATCAAATAAAAGTAGGAGTAGATGATTTTGATCTTTCAAAAGCAACTTATGACAATGTAACTTTATCTTATGCAAGTTATGCTCCAGCAAAAGATAATGGTAAAAATCCATTAGTTATTTGGCTTCATGGTGGTGGAGAAGGTGGTTCTGATGCAACTGTACCTATATCAGGAAATAAAGCAGTAAACTTCTCCTCAAAAGAAATACAAGATTATTTTGGAGGGGCATATGTTTTAACACCTCAAGCACCAACTAGATGGATGCAAACTGAGTCTGGAAAACTAGATGGAACTTCAATTTATACAAAAGCCCTTATGTCATTAATAAAAGATTACGTTTCTAAAAATGATGACATAGATGCTAATAAAATATATATTGGAGGATGCTCTAATGGTGGATATATAACTATGGTTATGATTCGTGATTATCCAGGATATTTTGCTGCTGCATTCCCAGTATGCGAAGGATTAAATGATAGTTTAATATCTGATTCTGACTTAGAAAAAATGAAAGAAACTCCAATATGGTTTGTTGCGGCAGCAACAGATACAGTATTGCCACCAGCAATAAACACTGTACCGACTTATGAAAGATTAATAAAAGCTGGCGCAAAAAATGTTTATCTATCACTATTTGATAAAGTAGTAGATACAACAGGATTGTATAAAAATGCAGATGGTACTCCATATGAATACAATGGACATTGGTCATGGATATATGTATTTAATAATGAAGTAAGTCAAGTAATAAATGGAAAAGAAACAAGTATTATGGAATGGATGGCTGCTCAAAGTTTAAAACAAAATGAAACTCCAGGTGAAGAAAAACCAACAGAAGAGCAACCAACCAAAAATCCTACTAACACAGATGTAAAAACAGCACCTAAAACTGGTGATACAGCACCAATAGCTCCACTATTAGTAATAATGACATTATCTATAGCTGGAATATATATTTCTGTAAGAAAAAAATCAGCTTAAAAAACTTCCACCTAAAATTTAATTTTAGGTGGATTTTTTTACTGGAAGGGTTAGTGAATTTACAAAATATGTTATTATTATAGGTGATGATAATTTTAATTTATAATAGGGAGAAATTATGTGGCAAGAAATATTTATATTTGTAAGCAATTTAGTTATTCCAATAATGATGTTGTTCTTTGGAATAACATTTAAAAATCAGGGACCTAAAAAAATAAACGGATTTTATGGTTATAGAACCTCAATGTCAATGAAAAACAAGGAAACTTGGAATTTTGCGCATAGATATTGTGGGAAGTTATGGACAAAATTAGGGCTTATAACATTATTTTTATCAATAATTATTAGCTTTATTATCTTAAATTTTAATGAGAAAATTCAAGGTATTGTTGTTGCAATAGTAGTAACTGTTCAAACTATTCTTTTGATTACATCTATTTTCCCTGTTGAGAAGGAATTAAAAAAGAACTTTGATAAGGATGGAAATAGAAGAATTAAGTAATTAATACTTTAGGAGTGTTTTGTTTATGAATATAAAAGTCCCAATTAAAGGGACTTTTTTTAATCAAAAAAACAAATAACTATGATTTAAATAGTTGATTTAATAGCATTATATATACTTTTGATAACAATATTATAAAGTGTTTAGCCATAGCTTTAAAATGGGGCAAAACAATATAACGTTTTCATTTATAATGATATACTAATATTGGTATAAGATTTAATCTAAATTTCTCTATAAAATAAGGAACTTAATTTAAGTCTTATAATTAAATCATGAAAATTATGGAGGAGTAATTAATGTCTAAAGTTATAAAAACTATGGATGGAAATGAGGCTGCAGCTTACGTGTCCTATGCATTTACAGAAGTAGCTGCTATCTATCCAATTACCCCATCATCACCTATGGCTGAACATATAGATGAGTGGTCAGCAAAGGGTAAAAAGAATATTTTTGGACAAAGAGTAAGATTGGTAGAGATGCAATCAGAGGCAGGAGCTGTAGGAGCAGTTCATGGTTCATTAGAAGCAGGTGCTTTAACAACCTCATATACAGCTTCACAGGGATTGCTTTTGATGCTTCCTACTATGTATAGAATAGCAGGTCAATTAAAGCCCGCAGTACTGCATGTAACATCTCGAACAGTTGGGACACATGCTCTCTCAATTTTTGGTGATCATTCAGATGTTATGGCATGTAGACAAACAGGATTTGGAATGTTATCCACCTCAAGTGTACAAGAAGTTATGGATTTATCAGGAGTAGCACATCTTAGTGCAATAAAAGGACGTGTTCCTTTTTTACACTTTTTTGATGGATTTAGAACATCTCATGAAATTCAAAAAATAGAATGTTTAGAATATGATGATTTAGCTAAGCTTGTAGATAAAAATGCACTTAAAGAATTTAGGAAAAATTCTTTAAATCCTGAAAGGCCTGTACAGCGTAGTACAGTGCAAAATCCAGATATATTCTTTCAAGCACGTGAAGCAAGTAATAAATTCTATAATGAGATTCCGACTATTGTAGAAAATTATATGAATGAAATAAACAAGATTACAGGAAGGAATTATAGGTTATTTAACTACTATGGAGCACCTGATGCAGAGCGTATAATAATAGCTATGGGGTCAGTATGTGGACCAATAGAAGAAACTATAGATTACTTAAATAGTAAAGGTGAAAAAGTTGGACTTGTTCAGGTACATCTTTATAGACCATTTTCTGTTACACATTTCCTAAAAGTGGTTCCAGAAACTGTTAAAGCAATAGCGGTTTTAGATAGAACAAAAGAACCAGGTGCAGTGGCTGAACCTCTATATGAAGATGTTTGTGCAAGCTATATAAATAATGATAAAAGACCGAAGTTATATGCTGGACGTTACGGTCTTTCCTCAAAGGATACAACACCAGCACAAATTGTTTCTGTTTTTGAAAATCTTAAAAAAGAAACTCCTAAAAATAACTTTACAATCGGAATAGTTGATGACGTAACAAATCTTTCTTTAGAAATAGGCGAAGAATTAGATGTAGTACCTAAAGGAACTATAAGTTGTAAGTTCTGGGGACTGGGCTCTGATGGGACGGTAGGTGCAAATAAAAATTCAATAAAAATAATAGGTGACTATACCGATATGTATGCTCAAGCATATTTTTCATACGATTCTAAAAAGTCTGGTGGAGTAACTCAATCTCATCTTCGTTTTGGAAAAGAACCTATACGCTCTAGTTATCTTGTGAAAAAAGCAGACTTTGTTGCATGTCATAAAGCATCCTATATAGATAATTATGATATAGTTTCAGACTTAAAAGATGGGAAGACATTTTTATTAAATTGCAGATGGAATAAGGAAGAGCTAGAGGAACGTCTACCAAAAGCAATGAAAAAGTATATCTATGATCATAATATTAAGTTTTATACAATAGATGCAACAGGTATAGCTAAAGAAATAGGTCTTGGAAATAGAATAAATACTGTGCTTCAAGCTGCTTTCTTTAAACTTGCAAATATAATACCTATAGAAGATGCAGTAGCACATATGAAAAAAATGATATATAAAAGCTATAGTAAAAAGGGTGATAAGATTCTTAATATGAATTATGCCGCTGTTGATAAAGGGGTAGAGGGATTAGTAGAAATTAAAATACCATCCTCTTGGGGGAATGCTATAAAAGAAGAAAAAGCTGAAACCACAGGACTACCAGACTATATAAAAAATATCCTTATACCAATAAATGCGCAAGAAGGAGATAAGTTACCTGTAAGTATATTTTCAGGAAGGGAAGATGGCACAGTTCCTCTTGGTACATCAGCTTATGAAAAGAGAGGAATAGCAGTTGATGTTCCTGTTTGGAATATAGATAATTGTATACAATGTAATCAATGTTCCTTTGTTTGTCCACATGCATCCATAAGACCATTCCTAGCGAATGAAGAAGAAACAAAAAGTGCACCAGAAGGTTTTAAACTTAAAAAAGCTGTTGGAAAAGGTTTTGAGAATCTTAACTATAGAATACAAGTTGATGTATTAGATTGTACAGGTTGTGGAGTTTGCGCAGAAACTTGTCCAGCTAAAGGAAAAGCTCTTAAGATGGAGCCAGCTGAAACTCAGAAGCAAGAAATGGATAACTGGTATTATGGACTATCACTTTCTAAAAAAGAGAATCCTTCTAATATTAATACAGTTAAAGGAAGTCAGTTTGAGAAGCCGCTGCTTGAATTCTCAGGGGCATGCGCAGGATGTGGAGAAACTCCTTATGCAAAAGTAATAACACAATTATATGGAGATAGAATGTATCTTGCTAGTGCAACAGGTTGTCTACAAGCTTGGGGGGCAGCAGCTCCATGTGTACCATATACAACCAATAGTGATGGACATGGACCGGCTTGGTCAAACTCACTATTTGAAAATAATGCAGAATTCAGTCTTGGAATGTGTTTAGCAGTTAAACAACAGCGAGAGAATTTGAAATCAAAGCTTGAAAAGATTTTTGATTTTACTGAAGATAATCTAGTAAAAAAAGCAATAAAGGAATGGATCGACAACTATAATAACGGAAAAACCTCAAAGCTCTTAAGCGGAAAGCTTATATCATCTTTAGAGAATTTAAAAATAGATGGGGAATTAAAAGAATTGGTGGATGAAGTCCTTAATAATAGGGAACATTTAGTTAAAAAATCTATGTGGATGTATGGCGGAGATGGCTGGGCATATGATATAGGTTTTGGTGGACTTGACCATGTTTTATCTTCTGGAGAAGATGTTAATGTAATTGTACTTGATACAGAGGTTTACTCAAACACAGGAGGACAATCATCTAAAGCAACTCCTTTAGGTGCAGTTGCTCAATTTGCAGCCTCAGGTAAAAGGATTCAGAAAAAGGATTTAGGAATGATTGCAATGAGTTATGGACATGTGTATGTAGCTCAAGTTGCAATGGGAGCAAATCAAAGTCAATTTTTAAAAGCAGTTGAGGAAGCAGAAAACTATCCAGGCCCAGCACTTATAATAGCTTATGCTCCATGTATAAGTCATGGACTAAAAGGCGGAATGAGCACTTCTCAGCTAGAACAAAAACGTGCAGTTGAAGCAGGATATTGGCACTTATACAGACACAATCCAGTGCTTAAAGATAAAGGAGAAAATCCATTTGTTTTAGATTCAAAAGAACCTAAAGGAAACTTTAAAGAGTTTTTATTAGGAGAAGCACGTTATTCCTCACTTCAAAGAACTTTCCCAGAAGCAGCGGAAGAACTATTTGAAACGGCAGAGAAATATGCAAGAGAAAAATATGAGAAATATAAAAAACTTGCAGCACAATAAAAACATTTATAAGGTAGCATATAAGAACACTTATATTTGATTATTGATATCTAAAGGTATTGAAAAAGTCCCAGTTAGCAACATTATTAAGTTTCTTAACTTAATGATGTTGCTTCACTGGGGCTAATTTTAGTTAGATGGTGACAGTGAGAAATATATATGATTTTAATTATAATAATAGTATATGGGTAAGAATAATAATTTGTTATAATAAAAAATAGTACTTTTAATTAAATATACAAATAATAAATTTATAGTAATTATATTATTTAATAGTTAGACAAGGAGTAGAGATTTTTATGAAGACAATAGGATTAATAGGCGGAATGAGTTGGGAAAGCACTGTAACATATTATCAAATAATAAATGAGGTTGTAAAAAAACAGCTTGGAGGACTACATTCAGCTAAAGTTGTCCTATATAGTGTAGATTTTCAAGAGATTGAAGAGTGCCAATCCAATGGAGATTGGGATAAAAGTGCTGAAATATTAGGTGGATCCGCAAAGAAACTTGAACAAGCTGGAGCAGATTTCATTGTTATTTGTACAAACACAATGCACAAGGTAGCACCTAATATACAAAAAGAGATACAAATTCCTATTATACATATTGCTGAAGCTACTGCTGAAAAGCTTATAGAAAATAATATATATAAGGTTGCGTTACTTGGTACTAAATATACTATGACACAGGATTTTTATAAAGATAAGTTGATAGAAAAGGGAATAGAAGTTTTAATTCCAAATGATAGCGATGTTGAAATAGTAAATAATATAATTTATGATGAACTATGCTTGGGAATTATATCGGAAAAATCTAAATCAGAATATATTAGAATCATAGATAAGTTAAAAGAAGATGGAGCTCAAGGTGTCATACTTGGATGTACAGAAATTGGTTTACTTATTGGACAAGAAGACACGCTATTGCCTGTATTTGATACGACACAAATCCATGCAACTAAAGCTGCAATGCTTGCGATAGAATATTAAAATTTAAAATCGTCTGTGAAAGAAGGGTTCAGCAAAATGCTGAACCCTAAATTTTTAGGATAACTGAACATCAAAATCACGAGAATTCTTCTCCGTTAATTTCGCTGCATAAAAAGATACTAAGGATCCGTTTTTACTAGTAAAAACATTGAGCTCTAGTATCGATTTAACTAATTCAGTTACCTCGTCATTGCTTAGATCACTTCTAACATCTGCAATAGTTATATTAGACTTATCGCCACTTTCAGTGACAAAAGTCAAACTTAAGGAGTACTGCATATTTTTCACCTCCTTCCTTTATAATAAAATTCATGCTATTCAGCATCTGATAAAATGGAGAGTTCATCTAATAGATAATCTCCAGTTTCAGGGGCTAATACCTTAGATATAGCTTTAGCAAGGGCATGAATATCTGCATCTGTTGCATCAAGTCTTATATTAGAAAAAGACTTTTTCTTAAAAGTAGGAAGCCCATTTTTATCAACACCTGACTGTATTTCCACAATTAAAGACTTTGTCTTTAGGTCTCTTATTATAGACATAGCGCTATCGCTCCTTTCGTTTAATATTTTGCTACTCTATACAATATGTAATGAAAGTATAAAAGGTGACTATTATTGATGAAAAAAGTAGTATTTTATATTATTACTTATATGGAAAATATAGTAAATTTAATTATATTAAAATTATTATCTGAAGAATTGATATAAAGTAAATAAAGGAATCTAATGGAGAATTCCTACGGAATCTCCTACAGGGCAGAAGTTAAAAGGAATTTTATGAAGCTTGAGAAGAAGCTTCTACAGTGCATAGGTGCGTAAATGCGCAGGAGCATCGGAAAAGTGGAGCATTTGAAAAGTGAAACATAAGAACATTGGAAAAGCGGCAAGGCGGACTGCAGAAGCATAGGAAAATTTCAAAAGTGGAGCATAAGAGCAGTGCAAAAGTGGCACATTGGGATGCTGGAACATAGGAAAAGTGGAATGGTGAAAAATAGGAGCATTAAAAAAGAGGAACAGCGGAGCAGTGGTATGAATAGAATATTATTAAAAAAGAGTTTATAGGGGAAAAATGATGAAGAAAAATAAAAAACAATATAAAAATAATGCAAATGAAAATATAGAAGAGCTTACACCTAAAAAAGAAGAGTATCCTAAAGGATCTAAGTGGACAGATGGGGAAGTACCTGATGAAAAAGTAGTAAAGGAATTTCACTTAGATGAAAGTTTGATAAACATGGGGATTAATAATGTTCTTAATGAAGAGAATTTAAATATAAATAGTGATAATAGAATGAAAAGTAGGGTGGCTGTTTTAGAGGATGAGGAGTTTTTAATTAGAAAGACTTTTAGTGTCAGGGAATCAACTGCACAAATGTTAAATGAGCTTAAGTTCTTACATCCAAATGTAAATATAAGATTAAACGTAATAATAGATAGTGCTATAAGATATTATCATGAATATATAATAGAACAAGGTGGATTTTAATAAGAAAATAATAGAGAATTTATGGGGAGGAGAGGTGTTAATGAATAGTATAAGTAATAATGGTAAAGAGGCGAGAATAAGAAAAAACTTTGTTGTAAATGAATCTACTGCAAGAATGATTAGTGAACTTAGATTAATTCATCCAGATGTTAATGTGAAATCTAGTGATATAGTAGAAAAAGCTATAAGGTGCTATTACAAATATATAAAAGAAGAGAATGGTAATCAGAAAGAAGAGTTTTAAAAATATTTTTATAACGATTGCATTTCGAGAAAAAGCGTGCTACAATATATTTATCAAAGGATAGTAATCATATTTTATGAGCTAAACCTATTGAAAAATAATGTCATTGTATATTTATCAGAGGATAGTAATCATTTTTAAAAAAGTGAGCTAAACCTATTTATAAGATTTGTGAATTTTTTTGCATACTTATAAATAGGTTTTTTATTTGGAGGAAGGATTTATGAAGATTGAAAAGATTTTAAACAATAATTTCATTGTTGTTAGTAATGAAGGAAATGAATGTGTTGTTTCAGGAAAAGGTATAGCTTTTAAAAAGCATGTTGGAGATTCAATATCAATGGAAAATATAAATCGCATTTATAAATTATCTAATTCTAGTATCAATGATAACTTTCAACAATTAGTAATGAATCTTCCAATGGAATATGTTCAAATAGCTGATAAAATTATTGATTATGCAAAACTACAACTTGGTGATAAGTTAAATGAAAATATTATATTATCTTTAAGCGATCATATTCATGTTGCAATTAAGCGATTTTTAGATGGTTTAGATTTTAAAAATGCAATGTTATGGGATATAAAAAGGTTCTATGAAGAAGAATTCAAAATTGGATTAAAAGCTTTAGACTTTATAGAAGAACAGTTCAAGGTACGTCTTCCAGATGATGAGGCAGGATTTATAGCACTGCACATAGTTAATTCTGAAATGGATGAAAATATTCATAATATATATCAAATAACAAAAATTATGCAGGAAATTTCTAATATTGTTAAGTATCATTTTAGTGTTGAATTTAATACAAATTCTGTTTACCACTATAGATTTATAACGCATTTGAAGTTTTTTGCTCAACGTCTAATTAAAGGTGAAACTTATGATGATGGAAACGATAACAAGTTATTTCAAACAATTAAAAGTACTTATAAATCATCCTTTGAGTGTGTAGAAACAATTAGTGAATTTTTATTAAGAAAATACCAGTATGTTTTGTCAAATGAAGAAAAACTATATTTGACTATACATATAGAACGAGTTATATATAAAAATAAAGATTCAACTATAAAATAATATACTTTAAATATAGCAATGATATATTAAAGATATACGATGTAGGATAGTAACATTAAGTTGGCTAAACCTTCTATAAAAATGAATGAGATTATCTAAGTTCAATTTATTTATAAAATAGGAGGTAAAAAAATTGGGTAAATATGAACAACTAGCTAAAGAAATTGTGAAAAATGTTGGTGGAAAAGAAAATATTTTAGGATTAGTACATTGTGTTACACGTTTACGTTTTACATTAAAGGACGAATCTAAAGCGAAAGATGATGTATTGAAGAATATGGACGGTGTTGTTACAGTTATGAAATCTACTGGACAATATCAAGTAGTTATTGGAAATCATGTTCCAGAAGTATTTAAGGAAGTTTGCAAAGTTGCTAATATAGATGTTAATGCTGATAATAAAGAAAAGAAAAAGATGACTTTAAAAGAAAAATTCTTTGATATTCTTAGTGGCATTTTTGTTCCCCTAAGCAGTGTTTTAGTTGCATCTGGTATGATTAAAGGTATATTAGCAATACTATCAACTTCAGGAATATTGACAGCGGATAACGGATTATATATATTATTAAATGCTGTTGGAGATGCTATGTTCTTTTTCATCCCTATAATGGTTGGTTATACAACTGCAAAAAAATTGGGGTTAAGTATCTTTTTAGGGTTAACAATTGGTGCATTTCTTTGTTATCCAAAGATAAATGGCGCAGACTTAGTTATTTTTGGAATGGCTTTTAAAGCAACCTATACTTCAACTGTTTTACCAGCAATAGTGTTAGTTGCATTGGCTGCTCCACTAGAAAGATTCTTTAATAAAGTAGTTCCAACTGTGATTAAAAATTTCGTAACACCGATGTTAGTCTTATTAATCACACTTCCTCTTGGATATATGGTTATAGGGCCTGCAGCAAATTATCTTGCAACACTACTTTCAAGTACATTAATATCTATATATGGCATTAGTCCTATTGTCTCAGGTTTAGTAATCGGAAGTCTATATCAAGTTATGGTTATATTCGGAATTCATTCAATATTTATAGTTACCATTTACATGAATGTTCTAGGTGGTGTACCAGATCCAAGTTATGCTGCTTTAGGAGTTGCTAGTTTCGCACAAACTGGTGTTGTAATGGCAATTTGGTTAAAGACTAAAAATAAGAAATTAAAAGAAATTGCTTTACCAGCTTGGATTTCAGGGCTGTTTGGAGTAACTGAACCAGCTATTTATGGGGTTACTTTACCAAGAATTAAGCATTTTATTGTTTCTTGCGTAGCAGCTGGAATTGCAGGAGGGGTAGTTGGAGTCCTAGGATTAAAAATATATACAATTCCAGGAATGGGTATTTTCAAGATACCTGGATATATAAATCCAGAAGATTCAATAAACTCATTAATTTTGGCAATAGCTGTTTCGGTTTTAGCACTTGTATTAGGATTTATAGGTTCTATTGTATTATTTAAAGACGATGAACAAAACGATAAGGATAATACAAAAGAGGTAGACAGTAAACAAATAAAAAAAGAAACTCTATTATCACCTATGAAAGGTAATGTAATTCCTTTATCAGATATTGAAGATGATGCTTTTTCTCAAGGTTTATTAGGTAATGGAGTTGCTATTGAACCTACTGAAGGTAAAGTAGTTGCTCCTTGTAATGGAACAATAATGACTCTATTTCCAACAAAACACGCAATTGGAATAGTTTCTGATAATGGTTGCGAAGTATTAATTCATATAGGAGTAGATACAGTTAAACTTGAAGGAAAATACTTTGAATCTTATGTAAAACAAGGTGATAAAGTTAAAGCTGGAGATTTACTTGTTACATTTGAATTGGATAAAATTCACTCAGAAGGATATTCAACAAAGACTCCAGTTATTGTAACAAATTCAAAAGATTATTTAGATGTAGTATCAGTTACAGATAAAAAAGTTAATGCAAAAGATGAACTTTTATCATTATTAATTTAAGGAGCGTGTTTGTATGGGAAAGTTTCCAAAAAATTTTATGTGGGGTGGAGCGACGTCTTCTAAACAAGGGGAAGGTGCTTGGAATATTGATGGAAAAGGACCAACTCTTTTTGACCATGTAACGGCAGGAAGTCACACTAAGGCTAGAAAGTTTACAAGAAATATTGAGCAAAATGAATACTATCCTAATCATGATGGTGTAGATATGTATCATAGATATAAAGAAGATATTTCTTTATTAGCAGAAATGGGATTCAAAATTTATCGTATGTCCATTAGTTGGGCTAGAATTTTCCCAAATGGCGATGATAAAGAACCTAATAGAGCAGGAGTAGAATTTTATCGTAATGTATTTAAAGAATGTAGAAAATACAATATAGAACCTCTTGTAACTATTTATCATAATGATATACCACTTAATTTAGTAGAAAAATATGAAGGGTGGAGTAATCGTAAATTAGTTGATTTTTATGTTAATTACTGTGATGTCATTTTTAGTGAATATAAGGGTTTAGTAAAGTATTGGTTAACATTTAATGAAATTAATTTTATGACTCAGCCTGTTGGACTTTATTTTGCTGGTGCTGTAAAGGAAGAGTTTGAAATTAACTTTTCAACAATGAAATTTGATGATATTTCAAAAAATTATCAAGCGTTACATCACCAACTAATAGCAAGTGCAAAAGCTGTTTCGTTAGCACATAAAATAGATTCTAATAATAAAGTTGGATGTATGCTTGGTGGAATGGTATATTATCCAAGAACATGTTCACCTGATGATATTATTTATGCTCAGAAAAAGATGCAAATAGATAATTATTTATGTGGAGATGTACAGGTTTTTGGTCAATATCCATATTTCTCAAAGAGGTATTTTAAAGAGAATAACATAAAAATAGAAGTGGAACCTGAAGATGAAGAAACTTTAATTATGGGAAAAGTTGATTTCTATTCATTTTCATATTATGCAACTTATTGTGCAAGTGAAAATCCAGAATATCAGTTAACTGGAGGAAATATGAGTATGGGACTTAAAAATCCATACTTAGAAACAAGTGACTGGGGATGGACGATTGATGCTAAAGGGTTAAGATATTTCTTAAATGAAGTTTATGATCGATATCATATACCAATTATGGTTGTTGAAAATGGACTAGGTGCAGATGATAAAGTTGAAGAAGATGGAAGTATTCATGATGTATATAGAGTGGAATATTTAAGAAAACACATTGAACAAATGGGAGAAGCTATTGAAGATGGTGTGGATTTAATTGCATATACTATGTGGTCATGTATAGATGTTGTTAGTGCATCAACAGGTGAAATGAAGAAAAGATATGGTTTCATATATGTTGATAGAGATAGTGAAGGTAGTGGTTCTTTAGAACGTAAAAGAAAAGATTCATTTTATTGGTATAAGAAGGTTATTACTAGCAATGGTGAAGATTTAGAATAGTAGTCTGTTAAAAAGATGAAGAAGTTTGAATAAATATATCTGCTGGAACGATAGATAGATCAAGTCCAGCAGGTATTCTTCTACAAATATTAATTCATTATGGTTAAAGAAATCTTAAAAGACACTTAGTATATTAATTGCTAAGTGTCTTTTAAGATTTTGCAATATAAAGAAAACACCATATTCAAAAACGTGATTGTATATATGAAAAGTGTGATATTATACAGATGTATAAGTTAGAAAGATTAACATAGTATCATTAAAAACTCTTTAGTAACTTTAGGGTTTAGGAGGTAAATATGAGTTTAAAGATTGGAGAAGTATCAAAATTATTGGATTTACCAGTAGAAACTATTCGTTTTTACGAACAGCAAAATATTGTTAGGCCTTCAAGAATAAAAGATAGTAAATATCGTCATTACGAACCATGGGACATCTTTTACTTGGCAGAATGTATGAAATATAGAAGTATGGGTTTCTCTGTTAAGGAAATTTCACGCTTGATGTATGAGGAAAATCTTAATTTTTTAATAAAAAGGATTGAATCTAAGGAATTAAATTTAACACAAGAAATTCAATATAATACTATGAAGATAGAATATCTTGAAAACTATAGAAGGAAATTAGAAACTGTTGCGCTTAATCAAGGAAACTTTTGGTTCTGCAAGCAGCCAGAACGTAAATATATGGTCTGTACTGAGCGTAATGGAAGTCAATATCTTGATTTTGATTATAGAAACACTCTATATGCTGCTTGGATGAAAAAATACCCGTTTATAGATTCGGCTTTACATATTCCATTGGAACATTTATCAAATTTTCACACCATCGACCATGATTTTTGGTCATTTATAGTGGATGCTAGATATGTTCCTGCTCTTGGGCTGCCAATAGATGACTCTGTTAAGACTATTCCACCACAGTTATGCGTGAGCACCATTATTAATGCAGGGGAAAAGGATGAACTCTCTCTTAAGATGATTGAACCTGCTATAGAGTATGTTAATAAATCCGATTTTAGTATTAGTGGTGATATTGTGGGAAGTATATTGGTGCGTGTTCATGAAAATAGCAAGCTGTGTCGTTATATTGAAATTATGATTCCTGTAGAAAAACGTTTGATAAAGTAATTGACTCTGTAGTTACTTCAGGGTGTAAAATTAATTTGTTAAATAAATAACAGGAGGATTATGAAAAATGTCGAAAAAACTTTTTACACCTATGAAGATTAATAATTGTGAGATTCCAAACAGATTGGTTGTTACTGCAATGGTAACAAACTATTGTAATGAAGATGGTACAGCAACAGAAAGGTATATTAAATACCATGAAGAAAAAGCTAAGGGGGGCTGGGGCTTAATCATTGCTGAAGACTATGCAATCAATGAAAATGGCAAAGGATACACAAATATTCCTGGATTGTATAATGATGAACAAATTCCAGGACATAAAAAGTTAGTAGATACAGTTCATAAATATGACAGTAAAATTTTCTGCCAAGTGTATCACCCAGGACGTCAAAGTAATCATTTTGTTAATGGCGGTAAACAGCCAGTTGCACCATCACCGATTCCTTGTGCGTTTTTAAAAGAAATTCCTCATGAATTAAGTGTTGATGAAATTCATGAACTTGTATCTCAATTTGGAGATTGTGCTTTAAGAGCTAAGAAAGTTGGGTTTGACGGTGTTGAAGTTCATCTTGCACATGGATATTTACTAATGGAATTTTTATCACCACATCTAAACAAGAGAGTAGATGAGTATGGTGGATGCTTTAAAAACAGAACTCGTATCGTTAGAGAAGTTTATGAAGATGTAAGAAGCAAGGTTGGTGCTGATTTCCCAGTGACTTGTCGTATATCATCTAGAGACGGATATATGGGTGGAAGAGAGTTAATGGATACTTTAGAGTTGGCTCAATTTTTAGAAGATTTAGGATTTGATGCATTAAATGTGTCTTCCGGTATGTATGGAAGTCATAATAATTTAGATATTGATAGTTTGCAGCATGGATTTGTAGTACCATATGCTGAAAAAATTAAGGAAGTTGTAAATATTCCTGTTATAGTTGCAAATAGAATTACAGATGCTGAAGCAGCAGAAGTCATTATAAAGACTGGAAAAGCTGATTTTGTTGGTATGGGTAGAACTTCACTTGCGGATCCTCACTTACCTAATAAAGCAAAAAATGGAAAACAAGAAACTATACGTCACTGCATTAACTGCAACTTAGGATGTTATGGCGGTATTTTGGGAGAACTTGGACATGTTACATGTTTAGTAAACCCTTCTGTTGGTAGAGAATATGAATTTGACTATAACAAAGTTGAGAATCCTAAGAAAGTATATATTGCAGGTGGCGGACCAGGTGGTATGCAGGCAGCAATTACTGCAACTAAAAAGGGCCATGATGTTACATTATTTGAAGCTAAAGATTGTCTAGGTGGACAATTTTTATCAGCAGCATACCCACCAGGAAAAGGAGAGTTAACTACATTCACAAGCTGGTTAATTCAAGAAATGAAAACATTAAACGTTAAGATAAAATTAAATACACCACTTACTAAGGAAATAGTAGAGAAAGACAAGCCTGATACAGTTATTTTTGCTGCAGGTGGTAATCCTATAGTTCCTCCAATTAAAGGTTCAAATAAACCACATGTGGTAGTAGCTGAAGATGTATTACTTGGTAAAGTAGATACAGGAAATAAAGTTATCGTTATTGGTGGTGGAGAAGTTGGTGTTGAAACTGCTACTTTCATTGCAATGAAAGAAAATGGATCTGTATCTATAGTAGAAATGTTACCAAATATTCATGAAAGCTTGCGTTTAAAGAAATTATTAAATGAATATGATGTTGAAGTTAATGTAAATACAAAATTAGCTGAAATTGCAGACAATCATATTATTGTTGAACAAGGTCCATTCAAGAAAGCAATTGAAGCAGATACAGTAGTATTATCCTTAGGATATAGACCAAACAATACTTCATTAGAAGAAATAAAAGAAGTGTGTAATGATGTTAGAGTTATCGGTGGAGCAGTAAAGACTGGAAATGCTTTAGGAGCTACAAGAGATGCATTTGAAGTTGTAATGAGCTTGTAATCATACAAACTCTATCTTTATAAGTGAGCTGTTAAGATCAGTTAATTAGAAATTTGAAATAATACATATATTACAATTGCTTCAAATTCTACTGATCATCTATTTATTACCCCTTTGAGTACCTTAAATGTTAAAGAATTAGCATTTGGAGGTGCTCTTTTTATAGCAAAGCAATTTTGAGTATTAAAAGATAAAGAGGAAAATAATAATTTAAAGTTAATGTAGTTCTTATGAGATAAGAAATAGTAAAAACCAAAATCACTGTAATTACAACTGATAGAAGAGATCTTTCGTTAAGAAAGGATATGAAATGCAAGATGTAGCCATGTTCTAATGAGCAACTTGAAAAAATAGTTTGAACTTATTAAGTTAACGAAAAAGAATTTTCGAGAAATAGCTCATTAATTCCATAATAATTATAAAATGTTATAAAAATATAGTATAAATCCAAATTATAGTATAATATTAAATGATAAATTATATTTGATTTATCATTTAACTTAAGAATAGAGGTGTTTTATGGAAATAAAAATTGTAAAAGGAAGCATGAATTATATAGATGATTGTGAGAAGGCTTTGATAAATTCTGAACTTGGAAGAAGATATTTTTCAAAAGAAGGAAGTGCTCGAAAGGCATTAGAAGAAGGATTTTCTAAAGAAGAAATATACATAGCTATCGATGATAATAACAGTTGCAAGGGATTTATATGGTATATTTTGAATGGAATCTTTCACTCATTCCCCTTCCTACATATTCTTGCAGTAAGTGAAGAAAGTCGTGGACATGGAATAGGAAAAAAACTACTAAAGTTTTTTGAGGACATGTGCTTTGAAGACTATAAAAAAGTATTTTTATTAGTTGCGGACTTCACTCCAGAGGCTAAAGCATTATATGAGAGAATTGGATATATTGAAATTGCATCTATACAAAATCTATATAAAGAGGGTATCACTCAAGATTTAATGATGAAATTAAGAGATGAGAAAAATAGTAGTATAATATAATAGAATTTTTTTAATTTGTAGAAATTATTTTAGATGGTATATTGTTTATTTTAAAATTACCATAGGATAAAAGTTCCTCTGGTAATTTTAAAATAATTAGAGTTTTAGTTAATTATAGAATAAATGATTTATTTTCCAGCAACAAATCCACTATCAATTGGGATAATTGTACCATTAATAAATTCAGAATCATCTTCAAATAAAAATGATACAACCCTAGCAATTTCATGTGGTTGACCTAAACGACCTATTGGATTTGATAGGCACCATAATGCATATTCTTCTGGCTTATGTTCCTTAATTGGAAGAACAAGTTCTGTTTCAATTGTACCTGGAGCAATAGCATTTATAGTAATATTATCTTTAGCATAGTCCAAAGCAGCTGCTTTTGTTAAACCACATACAGCATGTTTGCAAGCTGTATAAAGAGCCATTCCTTTTGAAGCTACAAGACCTGAACCTGAGGCTGTATTTACTATACGTCCAAAACCATTTTCTTTCATCATATTAATTTCATGAATCATACATAACATATATGCTTTAATATTAATTCCTAAAAGTTTATCTATTTCATCTTCATTGACTTCGCCAAATGGCTTTGATAAAATACCAAATCCAGCATTATTCATTGCATAATCTAAACGACCATAAGTTTCTTTGATAAAATTAAAAGATTCAGCAATTTCTTTAGAGTCAAATAAATTACACTTTATATATATAGCATCACCACCTAATTCCTTACAATGTTCAATTACTGAGTTAGCCTTGTCATCTTGAATGTCTAATATGACAATTGTTAATCCTTTCTTTGCTAATTCAAAAACAATAGATTTTCCAATACCACTTAATCCACCTGTAACTAATGCGATTTTTCCTTTCATTTTCACGTAACCTCCTTTTACTTTATAGGAGAATGATAAACTTCGTTGTAACAACGAAGTCAAGAATAATTTTTAATTAAATTGAATAAGGAACAATGATATAATGATTTATGAGAAAGTAGTTATTAGTAATTAATGTGATATTTGAAATTAATTTTAGAATATAGGCGGTTTAAAAATATATTGATATATATAATTTCCTAGTTTTCTTATAGAGGTTGTTATAGATTTTTACATAGAACTAATCATGATGAAGATAAAAAATAATATAACTTTGAATTTAGAGTTAAGCAAGGAAGGATTAATATGAAATACACAGCAAAAAGTCTATGCGAGTTTTTAAATACTAACAGGGAAACATTAAGACATTATGAAAAGATGGGGTTAATACATCCTGAAATAGATATGAAAAATCACTATCGTTATTATAATGACTTGGATGTAGAAACAATTGCTGAATGTAGAAAATACCGTTCTCTAGATTTTTCTATTAAAGAAATTAAGAAAATAAAGAATGTTGATAAATTATCATCATATACGTCCATCATTGAAGAAAAGCAAAAATATTATGAGAAACAGTCCATTTATTATAAAAAACTGGCTATAAAGAATAAAGCTAATTTAGAAATGCTTCATTCAATTAATAATATTAAAAATCAATTTAAAATTGAAGAAATGGATGATATATATTTATCACTTGCTTTTGATAATATTAATGATTTCGATGAAAATAAAAACAAGTATGCTAATTTTGCAAGTATGCTATTGAATGATTTTGCATTTGCTGATTTTTCTATTTTAATCAATATGAAAGATTTTATTTTAAAGAAAAAGAATTATATAGGAGGAACATCATTTACTTATGATTGGGTTAAATTTTTAAATATTTCAGTAGATAATATGATGCATATTAAGAAGGAAAAAACAATAACTACTATTATTACTATTAATGAAGATTTAACATTTAACTATGAAGAGTTTAATGATATTTTAGAATACATAGAAAATAAAAATATAAAAATAAATGGTGATATTTTTATAACTCAAATAGCAAAAATTACTCATATAAATAGTAAAACTAGATACTTTAAGGTATGGGTACCTATATTAGAATAGTAATATAAAAGAATAGTAATATATATAAAGACTTAGTTTATATAATCTTATACTATGTCTTTTTTGTTGTAAATAAATACAATTTGATAAATTGAGGTAAATTAATGTATTATGATATTTAATAATATTTTATATAAAAATATAAAAAATACTAGATGTGTATAAAAAAGTACATACATATAGTGATAAAAATCATAATTTGATATACACAAACAATAAAAACAACATAAAAATGGGTATACACAGCTTTATTGTTTTCAAAAGTTCATTTTTATAAAACTTGTGTATTAAAAACAAGTGGAAAATGAGAAAATAGCTGGTTTGACTAAAACCTTGAAATGTTTAATATTATAGTTGTAAACGATAAAGCATGTACCTTAAATCAAGGGGGAAAAAGATGAAAACTTCTAAAGAAGTAATTTACGATTTGATGAAAGAACATTATTTGTCATTAAAAGAAGGTGAAGATAGCGGGTTAGAGACATCCTATATAGCTAACAAGATAGGAATGAATCGTTCCAATGTAAGTGCTATATTAAATCAATTAGTTAATGAAGAAAAGGTCACAAAAAAAGGAAGAAGACCAGTACTTTATTACATTACTTCACCAGACTCTTTTAATACTGAAAAATCTATTTTCAAAAATTTAATTGGTTTTGATGGAAGTTTGAAAAATGTAGTTCAACTTGCTAAGGCATCCATACTTTATCCAAACAATAGCTTGAATACATTAATCATAGGAGAGGCTGGTACAGGTAAAAGTTATTTAGCAGAACTTATGTATCAGTTTGCCAAGGAAAAGGAAGTATTAGACAAAGATGCACCCTTCATTAAAGTGAACTGCAGACACTATATTGAAGACATGCAGCAACTAGAACATGAACTTTACGGAAAATCAGATGATAAATTTATCAACTATTTTGATAAAGCGGCGTACGGAGTTTTATTTATTGATAATGTAGATATGATGGAAGGTAGAATTAGAAATCGTCTTAATCATTTCCTTGAAAACGGAGAATTTATCTATGATGACAATTCAGTTATTATGAAACAAAAAAATACATTGTTAATTTTGGCATGTAATAGTGAAGTAAATCCTCACATTTTGGAAGGTATTGCTTCTAAGATACCGATGAAAATTGAGTTGCCCTCTTTGAGCATGAGACCACTAGAAGAAAGATTTAACTTAATTAATCATTTTTTCACAATAGAATCCATTGAGTGTGACAAAAATTTAAAAATAAACTCCGAACTAATTACTTGCCTATTGTTATACGAGTGCACAGGAAATATAAAACAGTTAAGAAAAGATATTAAAATAGGTTGTGCTAATGCTTTTGTTAGGAATTACGGAAGTAGTGATAAGATAATAAGTTTATATTTAAGTGACTTTGAAAACTATGTTAGAAAAGGTTTTTTAAGCTATAAGAAATATCGTTTTGAAATAGAAGAAATTATTCCAAGTGACTACTCTTATATATTAAAAAAGGATTCTACAGAAATAGAAAAAAGTAGTGATAAGACAGAAAAAAACTCTATGTATGACTTTATCAACAATCAATTTAATGAATTAAAAGATAGAGGGATTGAAAAAGAAGATATAAATCTTATCATAAGTTCTCATCTGAAAAATGAGTTTGAAAAATATAATAGAAGTTTATCAAGTAAGGTAGTAAATACAGAGCAATTATCGAAGTTAGTTTCTCCTAAAATTATAAATCTTGTTTCAAGTTTTTTAGACAATTGTAAAAAGAAGTTTTCTGTAAACTATCCAACATCTATTTTATATGGATTATGTCTTCATATTAATTCTCTACAAAATAGAAATAAATCTGGTCAGCGTTTAAAAAATGAACAGATTATGGAGATTATTGAAAACTATCATGAAGAATATAGCAGTTGTTTAAAATTTGCAAGTGAGCTAGAAGAGAAACTTGATATGAAAATACCAATAGATGAGGTTGTATTATTTACTATGTTCATTATAGATGTTGGTGAAGATGAGATAAGTAAAAAACCTAATGTTTTATATATACTTCATGGAAATGGAACTGCTACTTCTATATGTAATGTTGTTAATACTTTAGTTGATGCTAAAAACACATATGGATATGATCTTTCTTTAGACAGAAATCCTTTGGAAGTTTATGAAGAATTAAAGTCATATATCCAAAAGATTGATAATGGAAAAGGCATAATTGTTATATACGATATGGGGTCTATAAAAACTCTATTAGAAACTATAATACAAGAGACTAACATAGAGATTAGAATGATTTGTATGCCAATAACCTTATTAGGACTAGATGCTTCAAGAAAATGTATGGTAGATGGTGATATTGATAATATATACCACGGTTTGATGAAAGAAGTTAATGAAATGTTTAGTAAAAAACAATGTGAGGAAGTAATCATCACTCTATGCAATACTGGTGAGGGTGGAGCCCTTCAATTGAAGGAATACATTGAAAAATATTCAAAACTAGATTTTGATGTAATTCCACTAGCAATTAGTAATAAGAAAGTTCTATTAAATGAAGTTAAAAAGATTAAAGAGCTTAAGAATATACATGCGTTTGTAGGTACTTATGATCCAAAATTATTTGGAATTCCATTTATATCTATAAGTGATGTTCTTAATGTTGATACTTCAAAGATAGATAAAATATTAGATTTTTCAATAGGAAATAGTTCTGAAATAGACTATCAACCAATTTATGAATATTTAGGTGAACAGTTAGAACATATATCAGTAAATAAAATAAAAAAAATAGTTCCTGAAGTGATAGAAGATATTAAGAGAATAGAAAAATTAAGTATTGACCAAGAATTAGGATTGTTCGTGCATATTGCTTGCTTAATTAACCGTCTTCTAGCAAATGAAAGGATAGCTGAAAATATTCATACTCATCGTTATGTTATGAAGTATGAGATGGAGTTTAAGGAGCTTCTTAAAATTTTTAAGAAGATTGAGAAGCGCTTTAAAGTGTTAATAAGTGATGATGAGATTGCACATGTACTTGCAATAATTAAGAAACTTTAAGGAGGAATAAAAATGGCAAAATTTGATACAGAAATGATAGCAATGAATATTATTGCAAACTCTGGAGAGGCTAGAAGTTTAGCATTTAGAGCTTTAGATGAAGCTAAAAAAGGCAATTATGATGAAGCAGAAATATTAATGAAATCTTCAAAAGACTCAGCATTAGAAGCACATAAAGTTCAAACAGAATTATTAGTTAGTGAAGCGGATGGAGAGAAGGCAGATATAAATGTTTTACTTATTCATTCACAAGATCACCTAATGACTAGTATTTTAGCACAAGAATTAATCAAAGAAATTATTATTTTACATGAAGAAAGTAGGAGGTAGTGATATGAAAATAATGTTAGTATGTGCCGCAGGAATATCTACCGGTATATTGATGAATAAAATGAAAAAATGGGCTGAGAAAAATGGAGAAGATTTAGAAGTTAAAGCTTATGGTGTTGGCGAGTATGACAATTACTATAAAGATTATGACTGTATTCTTGTTGGACCACAAATGTCTTATAAAACAAATGAAATTATGCAAATGGTAGGTAATATGCCAGTTGGTCAAATCAATCCTATGGATTATGCAATTGGAAACGTTGATAATATTATTAAGAGTGTCAAATTACTTATTCAGAAAGGAGAATAAAAATGGAAAAGTTAATGAGATTTGTTCAGAAAAAGCTAACGCCAGTTGCTAATTTTTTAGCAAGTGAAAGACATTTTTCTTCAATGCAAAATGGTATAATGGCAAGTTTATCAGTGATTTTAGTTTCAGCGGTATTTATGGTAATTGCTAATCCGCCAGTAACTGCTGATTTAATCAATAAAGGTGGATTTTGGTCATTATTTTCTGGATGGTATAATTTCGCACAAACATATAAAACAACAATACTGATTCCATTTAACATGACAATGGGGTTAATATCTCTTGTAACCACATTTGCTATTGCTTACAATTTAGCAAAGAGTTATAAAATGTCTGGTTTAAATGCAGGGATAGTTTCTATGAGCTTATTTTTAATGGTAGTAGCACCTTCAACTTACTACACTTTAGAAGGCGGGGCTAAAATATCAGCTCTTAGTACAACATATCTTGGTGCACAAGGAATGTTTACATCTATATTAGTTGCTATGATATCTGTTGAAATAACTCATTTTTGTATAAAACACAAGGTTACTATTAAACTGCCAGATTCAGTTCCACCATCTTTAGTAGAGACATTTGCTACAATTATTCCATTATTAATAAACATTATTGTTTTCTTTGGTAGTAATTTATTAATTAGCACAATTAATCCTGCACTATCTTTACCTTCGGCAATTGAAAAATTACTTGCAGCACCTGTATCAGCAGTTAATTCAGTTCCAGGAGCTTTATTAGTAAGTGCATTTATTCTTATATTATGGTGCTGTGGGGTTCATGGAATGATGGTAGTAATGCCAATTACAACTCCTATTACAATGGCTGCTTTTGCTGAGAATGCATCATTATTTGCAGCTGGTCAAGCACCTATATTTTTCCCAATATTTATAACACAAGCAATTACTTTGCTAGGTGGAACAGGAAATACATTAGGATTTATTATTCTATGTTTTAGAGCTAAATCTGAACAACTAAAAGCATTTGGTAAAGCTACTATTGTTCCAGGAATATTTAGAATTTCCGAACCTGTATTATTTGGAGCACCAGTTGTTTTTAATCCGATTTTAATGATTCCATTTGTTTTTGGAGGATTAATTGTAGGTGTTTTATATTGGATCGGCTGCACTTTAGGATTAATCACACCTTTCTATATTATGGTAAGCGGTACCTTCCCAATTTTCGTTAATAGTTTTATAAAGTGTCTTGACTTTAGAATAGTATTGTTTGAAATTATAATGATTCCTTTATTAATGTTGATTTGGTACCCATTCTTCAAAATTTATGATAATCAATTATTAGAAAAAGAACAGAAAAGTAAGCTTGAAGAACAGAATATTGGAGTGTGATTAAAGGATGGATAACATAAAAAACTACAAATTTCCTGATAACTTTTTGTGGGGAGGAGCAATTTCAGCAAATCAAGTTGAAGGCGCATATAATGAAGGGGGTAGAGGATTAGGGCATATTGATTTAATACCTCAAGGCAAAGAAAGATTTTCTATAATGATGGGTAATCTTGATAGTTTAGAGCCTAAAAAGAATTTATATTATCCTTCATGGAAAGGTATAGATTTTTATCATCATTATAAAGAAGATATAGCTCTACTAGGGGAGATGGGCTTTAAAACTTTTAGAATGTCTATTTCGTGGAGTAGAATATTTCCAGAAGGTGATGAAGAAACACCAAATGAAGAAGGTTTACTTTTTTATGAAAACATGTTTAGAGAATGTCATAAACATGGTATAGTGCCCTTGGTGACTATTACCCACTATGATATCCCAGTAGGATTAATAAAAAAATATGATGGCTGGGAGAATAGAAAAACAATTGAGTTTTTCAAGAAATATGCGACTACTTTATTTACTAGATATAAGAACTTAGTAACATATTGGTTAACTTTTAATGAAATCAATGCCATTGAAGCATTGCCATATAATTCGGCGGGTGTTATTTTAAAAAAAGATAAAAATAAAATTTCACAGATTTATAATGCTATTCATAATGAATTAGTTGCTAGTGCTTGGGTAACTAAGATAGCTCATGAAATAAATCCTAAAAACAAAGTTGGATGTATGCTTGCTGCAGGAGTAACTTATCCATATACTTGTTCACCAGAGGATGTTTGGCAGGCAATGTCAACTGATAGAAATAAGTATTTTTTTAGTGATGTGTTATCTAGAGGATATTATCCAAATTATAAGTTAAAGGAACTGGAAAAAAATGGATTCAATGTTCCCTTTAAAGAGGATGATAAGGAAATTTTATTAAATAATACTGTTGATTTCATTTCCTTCTCATACTACTCTTCGCATTTAATTTGTACGAATCCTAAAATAGTGAAAGAGAAAGCAGAAGTAGAAGGTAATCTATTTCCTACATTAAGAAATCCATATTTAAAGGAGAAGGAAAGCGCTTGGAAATGGCAAATCGATGCATTGGGTTTAAGAACAACTTTGAATCAATTTTATGATCGTTATCAAAAACCATTGTTTATTGCAGAAAATGGAGTAGGTGGTATAGATGCTCTAGAAGATGGAGAAGTTCATGATGAGTATCATATCCATTATTTAAGGGAACATATTAAATCAATAAAAGATGCTATAGCACTAGATGGTGTTGAAGTTTTAGGTTATACTCCATGGGGATGTATAGATTTAGTTTCAGCATCTACAGGACAGATGAAAAAACGATATGGATTTATTTATGTAGATTTAGATGATGAAGGAAAAGGAACAATGAAACGCTACAAAAAAGACAGTTTTTACTGGTATAAGGATGTAATTGCATCTAATGGAGAAAAACTGTAAAAACTAACTATAGTAGCAAATTATTAAAAATTATATTAAATATTAAAATCCAGTAGATACTAAATAGAAATTCTACTGGATTTTTTATTATGATAAATTAATATTTCTTTTAAAGTAAAGAATGATAATATATAATAGGTAAAAAAATAGATACGTTTTTTATACTAGGAGGGAAAATATTAGTATGGGTGAGTTACTAAATAGATTATTAATAATTTTGAATAACGGAAAAGAGAATTCAACATATTATCATGTGGCAAGTGTTCTATTGTCTAATTTTAGTTCATTAAGAAATATGACAATATCGGAAGTTGCAGACCTATGTTTTGTTTCAACATCTACGATTTCTAAGTTTGCTAGATATATAGGGTTTGATGACTTTCTGGAGATGAAATTAGCATCTTCTTATAAAAGTAATAAAGATACTAATGATTTAAATTATAAGGATAATATTTTAAGTTATTTGGATGAGCATACTGAAGAGGAGTATATAGACTTAATTATAGATGATTTAAGGTTAGCAAAGTCTAGTATTGATATGTCTAAGATAGATGAGTTAGTTGGGGATTTAATAAAATATGATAAAGTGGCAGCTTTTGGGCTTTTATATTCGGAATCAGCCGCTATGGATTTTCAGATGAAGCTTGCGTATAATGAAAAATACATCACTACACACATAAGTGATGTGCAGCAAACTGAGTTTATTAAAAATGCTGATAAAGATACTTTAATAATCATCTTTACTAACTCAGGAAATTATATAAAAAAGCATCAGTTAATAACAACTGGGGACATAGATAAAAATGTGTTTAGAAAAACTAAGGCAAAAATTGTTGCTATTACAGCTAATAAAGAGATGGAGGGGCATCCTTATGTTGATTTATGCATAACATTTAAGCATGCATCTAAGATACAGACCCATTCAATACTATTTCAATTAATTACTGACTATATTGTTTTTAGATATGCAAAGAGAATAAATAACAAGAAAAAAGTGTAGGTAAACTTTTTAGTATACCACACTTTTTTATTTTTGTGTTGGATTTTCTAGAAATCGAAAAAGTAAGTTGGATAATTTCGTAGTGCTATAATCATATTACATCGATGTAAACGGTATTTAAAGTTATTATTTATTCTAGGAGGATAAAAATATGGCAAAGAAAAATTATGAAAAGCTTGCTAAAGAAGTAGTTACTAAAGTTGGTGGTGTTGATAACATTAATAGCTTATTTCATTGTGTAACAAGATTAAGATTTAAGTTAAAGGATGCATCGAAAGCAGATAAGGAAGCAATTAAAAAGATACCAGGGGTAATGACAGTAGTTGAAGGAAATGGTCAATTCCAAGTTGTTATTGGAACTGATGTTGAAGATGCTTTTAACACAGTATTGAGATTATATCCTCAAATCAAAAATGAATCTAGTTCAAATGATGTAGAGGAAAAACCTTCAGGGAATGTATTAACTCGTATGTTTAATACAATGTCAGCCATTTTTAATCCAATAATATTAGCTCTTGCTGGAGCAGGTATGATTAAAGCTCTTCTTGTTGTTTTAACAACTTATGGATTTATGGATAATACAGGTGGGACTTATAAGATTTTAAGTGCTGGGGGTAACAGCGTATTTTACTTTTTACCATTCTTTTTAGCATACAGTTCAGCAAAGACTTTTAAAGTAAATCCATTTATTTCACTTGCTATAGTTGGTTCACTAATGGAACCTAACTTCACTGGACTTATGAAAGCAAACGGTGATATGACAAGTTTTTCTGGTATTCCAGTCGTACTAATGGGGTATTCAGGATCAGTTATACCTGCAATATTAACTATTTGGGTATATTCATATGTAGAGAGAATTTTAAAGAAATTTATTCCTAAGAGTATTGAGATTTTTGCTTTAGCTTTAGTTGCTATATTAATAATGGTACCACTTGCAGTAATAGTAATTGGACCAATAGGCGTTACACTAGGAAACGGAATGGGATTCGTAATCAATACTTTAAGTGATAAGAGTGGATTGCTAGCAGGCTTAGTTATAGGAGCAGGATGGACATTCTTAGTTATGACTGGTATTCACTGGGGAGTTGTTCCTATAATGGTAAATAACATTGCAAATCTTGGATATGATGTTATTAGACCAATGATTGCAGCAGCTACTTTTGCAAGTGCAGGTGTTGCTTTAGGTGTACTTCTTCGTTCCCAAAATAAAGAAACAAGAGCTCTTGCAGCATCATCTATGGTTCCAGCATTATTAGGTGGAGTTACAGAACCTATTGTATATGGTTTAGGGGTAAGATTTAGAAAACCATTAATTTCAATGGTAGTTGCCGGTGGAATAGCTGGTGGATTTATGGGAATGTTAAAAACTAAAGCAATTGTATATGTATTCCCTGCATTAACTACATTACCAGCTTTTTTCGGAGATACTTTTAAGTTCTATTTAATGGGTATAACTATGGCATTTGTAATCTCAGCAGCAATTACTTATATTCTAGGAATTGACGAAGGTAAAGCAGAAGCAAAGTCTGGGGATACAGATAAAAACAATTTAGAAATAGCATCATGTGTTGAAGGTGAAATGATTAATATAGAAGATTCTAAAGACCCAGTATTTTCAGGAAAAGCAATGTGGGAAGGGATTGCATTTATACCTCAAAGTGGAATTATAACCTCACCAATAGATGGAACTATAGAAGTAGCTTTTCCTACTGGACATGCTGTAGGTATTAAATCAAGTAATGGTGTAGAAATACTAATACACGTTGGTATAAATACGGTTGAATTAAATGGACAATATTTTGAAATGCTTGTTAATCAAGGTGATACAGTAAAAAAAGGTCAACAATTAATTAAGTTCGAGCTAGATGCCATAATCAAAAAAGGATATGATACAACAACTATGATGGTGGTAACTAATAGTGCAGAGTTTAGTTCAATAAATATAGATGAATATAGACATGTAAGTAGCAGCGATAGAGTTATGAGTGTAACAAGAGGTTAGAAGTAAAAAAATATAGTTAAATTTATAGTTTAAATTAATTAAGATATGGAGGAATTTTTTATGACTAAAAAGACATTATTTCCAGAAGGATTTTTATGGGGAGGCGCAATTGCTGCAAATCAAGCAGAAGGAGCTTGGAATGTTGATGGAAAAGGGATGTCAGTAGCTGATGTTGCTATGTATAAGCCTGATATTGATATTAAGGACTATGTTAAACAATGGCATATAGGATCAGAGGATATAGAAAACGCTATGAAAGCTGAGGATGATCTTTATTATCCTAAACGTAGAGGTATTGATTTCTATAATAAATATAAAGAAGATATAGCATTATTTAAAGAAATGGGATTTAAAACTCTACGTGTATCTATAGGATGGGCTAGAATATTCCCTAATGGTACTGAAGAAGAACCAAATGAAAAAGGACTACAGTTTTATGAAGATCTTTTTAAGGAATTAAGAGCAAATGATATTGAGCCATTAGTCACTTTATCTCATTATGAAATGCCGTTATACTTAGTAAATAATTATGATGGGTGGGTATCTCGTGAGTTAGTTGATATGTTTGTGAAGTATGCTAAAGTATGTTTTAATCGTTATAAAGATTTAGTTAAATACTGGCTAACATTTAATGAAATAGATAGTGTATTCCGTCATGCATTTACAACAGTAGGTGTTGTGGAAGACAAATATTCTAGCAAGAAAGAGGCAGAACAAGCGATTCATCAAGCACTTCATCATCAGTTTGTGGCAGCAGCTTTAGCTACTAAATATTGTCATGAAATAATACCGAATTCACAAGTTGGATGTATGGTTACAAAGACATTAACTTATGCAGAAACATGTAATCCAGATGATGTTATATTAGCTCAGAGAGATAACAGAAATAATTTTGTTTATACAGATGTACAGGTTTTAGGAGAGTATCCAAGACATCTACTACATTATTTAAAGAAAAATAATATAGAAGTAAAAATGCTTGAAGGAGATAAAGAAATCTTAAAACAATATACATCAGATTTTATTTCATTCAGTTATTACATGTCAATGGTACAAAGTATAAATGCAGATCAACGTGAAAAAGTAGGTGGAAACCTAGTTACAGGAGTTAAAAATCCATATCTTCCTATAAGTGAGTGGGGATGGCAAGTAGATCCAAAGGGATTACGTATTTCATTAATTGATTTATATGATCGTTATCGTAAGCCATTATGGATTGTTGAAAATGGAATTGGTTCTTATGATAAGGTTGAAGATGATGGTTCTATCAATGATGATTACCGTATTGAATACTTTAGAAATCATTTTGAGCAAATTGGACTTGCTATTGATGAGGGGGTAGAATGTATGGGATATACCTCATGGGCGTGTATTGATATTGTAAGTGCATCAACATCTCAAATGAGTAAGCGTTATGGCTTCATTTATGTAGATGCAGATGATTTAGGAAATGGAACCTATAAAAGAAGTAAAAAGAAAAGCTTTGATTGGTACAAGAAAGTTATTAGCACTAATGGGGCTGACTTAGAGTAGTTTTAATAGTCATGGTCATTAATTTTAATGATCATGACTTAATTATATATAATTTATAAATAGGGGGATTTTTATATATGAACGGAATGATATTGATTTTATGTTTAATTTGGGGCTTTAATTTTGTAGTTATGAAATCAGCAAATGGTGCATTTCCGCCAGTTTTATTTGCGGGATTTAGATTTTTTGTTGGTGCAGCTGTGCTTTTTTTTGTTGTATATTTAAAAAAGATTCCTTTACCAACTAAAAAGAATTTAAAGTGGTTTATTTTATGTGGGATACTACAGACAACATATTTTAATTTAGCGATACAGATATCTTTAAATCATATTAGTGCTGGGATTGTATCAGTTCTTACATATAGTATGCCATTATTTTTTTGTATACTAGCACACTTTTTTATTCCAGAAGAACAGCTAACTATTAGAAAGTTGATAGGAATTATTGTAGGTATTATAGGATTATTTTTTGCACTAAACATCACTCAATTGGATGGGAGTGTATGGGCACTAGTTCTTGCATTAACATCTGCAATTGCTTGGGCAATATCTAATATCATAATTAAAAAGAAACTACAAGATTGTGATAAGATTCAATTCACTGCTTGGCAAATGGCAATAGGAGCAGCTGCATTATTTTTATATTCTTTTTGCTTTGAAAATGGACAATCACAGTGGAGTGTAATGTCAATAGGATACATATTATTTTCAGGAATTATAGCATCTGCATTAGCTTTTGTACTATGGTGTGATATTTTAACTAAAGTTAAAGCAAGTAAAGCATCTATATCTTTATTATTAGTACCTATAGTTGGAATTATATCTAGTTATTTATTTTTACATGAGAGTTTAAAAATATCTACGTTAATAGGAGTTTTATTTGTACTTTTAGGAATTTGGATTGTTAATAGTGGTAAGGATTAGAACGCTTGGATTCATAGATAAAAAATAAGCAATGGATATTATATATTATCCACTGCTTATTTTTTATTTGTTCTATGTTCTGAATTTCTATATGTTTGAGGTGTTACTCCTAGTTTCTTTTTGAAAGCATTTTGAAAATGACTTTGACTTGAAAAACATAACAAACTACTAATTTCACTTATACTTTTATTTGAATATTTTAATAAGTTTTCACTTTCTTCAAGTTTGCAGCTTTGAATATACTTACCTAAGGTCATTCCAAACTCACTTTTAAATCTATGGGAAAGATAAGATCTATTGAAATGAAGATACTTAGCTACATCAGAAACATTAATGTCCTTATAGACGTTTTCATTAACATACTTTGAGACCTCATAGAATAATTTATTTGCCACAATAGGTATCTTAAATTTTGCTACACGATTAGCATAATCATAAGTTGCTTGAATTAAAAGCGAATCAACAGCGCTTGCATCACTTAATGGTTCAATTTGCTGTAGATAAATATCAGATAATCTATAAGCACTATTAGGGGGGAAACCTCCTCTTATTGCAGCTCGTGTAATTAGAGATATACCAGTTATAAAATTGTTCTTTTTATGCCTTAAATAATTGCTAGATGTTGTTCCAGTATCATAATTAGCATAGGATATATTTTTATAAAACATGTCTAACTTTTTTATATTACCAGCTTCTATATAATCGTATAATTCCTTCTCAATTTCGTAGTTAGTATTTACAAGATTTTCGTCTATTGATGAAAATACTTTTTCATAATATTTAGAGTTAATATCATTGTTTAATAATGGATTTGAAATATGTATTATATCAGTAGGTGAAATTTGTGTGTTATTTGTCATGTAATTGATAAGCAAAAGATCATTAATAAAATCATCTAAATCCCTTGTAGGGATATTGTAAAGAAAATTATTAAAGGATTCTTTTTTTGAATCTTCAATAAGAAAATCTTTATGCATAATAAATAAAGTATCTTTAGTATAGGGTAGAGGATTTATGGGGCCTATAATAATACTAATTCCACTATTTTTTACTTTAACACACCCATAATAGGAGAAAGCGGAAATTTCTATATAAGAAACAACTTGATATATATTCCACAATCTTGATAGATATTCTGATGCAGGCAATGTATCATTTTTTTGCTTAGGAAAATGAGCAATTAAGTCTCTGGTATCGTTGTAAATATAAATTGGAAAATGCATAGAATTATATAAATACTCACAAAGCTTTATAATATCAACCATTTTTAACTCCCTCCATTAATTGCAACAAATCTACAATTAGGACAACTATAATGCAATACAAAGATGCTTATGTATTTTAAAATGTAAATAAGTATTTGTTAAATATTTATCTAATAAATAATGTGTAACAAATATATTATATTACTAACTTTAGAAAAAACAAATAAAGGAGAAGAGTTTAAATGTTTAAAAGTGTGTTAAGCCCTCACAAAATCGGTAAGTTAGAGTTACAAAATCGTTTTGTTATGCCAGGAATGGGAGTTAATGAAAATGGAACTGTAGATGATGTTACTGTTGCATGGTACTCAGAACGTGCTAAAGGAGGATTTGGATTAATTATAACTGAATTTTTTGCAGTTGATTCTCTTGGAAAAGCTGTTCCTGGGGAGGTTGTTCTTGATAATGATGATATAATACCAATGTTATCTAAATTGCCAGAAGGTGTTCATAATTACGGAACTAAGATATTTATGCAGATACATCATGCAGGTCGCGAAACCAATAGCTATGTTATAAATGGACAACCGGTTTCTGCTTCCCCAATACCATGTCCTGTTAATCGTGAACTTCCAAGGGAATTAACTACTGAAGAGGTTTATGAACTTATAGAAAAATTCGGAGATGCTGCGTTAAGAGCAAAGAAAGCTGGCTTTGATGGTATTGAAATTCATGCTGGGCATGGGTATTTACCAACTCAATTTATGTCTGCTTATGTAAATAGACGTACAGATGAATTTGGTGGAGATATAACAGGTCGTGCTAAGTTTGGTGTTGATATTGTTAAAAATATAAAGAAAAAGTGTGGGGATGATTTCCCAATTTGTATGAGATTGAGTGGAGATGAGCTTGTTGATAGTGGAAGAAGATTAAATGAAACTGCTATCTTAGCTAAGTTATTAGAAGAAGCTGGTGTTGATGCATTTAATGTTTCAACAGGAGTATATGCAACTCCACAGTTTATGGTTGCTCCATATCCAGCGGATTTAGGATTTAATATTTCTGCCGCAGAAGTAATAAAAAAGGCAGTTAATATTCCTATTATTTCAGTTGGTAGACTTAATGATCCTATCCTTATGGATGCTGCTATTGAAGATGGACTTTGTGATTTTGTGGCATTAGGAAGAACAAGTATAGCAGATGCTGAATTCCCTAATAAAGTGAAAGAAGGAATTATTGATGAGATTTCTCCTTGTGTAGGATGTAATACTCGATGCCAAGGAAATAGTAGTTTTGAAGGGATATCATGTGCATTTAATCCACTTTCAGGACATGAAACAACTATGAAGATTAAAAAATCAGATTCACCTAAAAATGTTGTTATAGTTGGTGGCGGTGTTGGAGGATTAGAAACAGCATGGTTATCAGCAGCTTGTGGACATAAAGTTACTTTATTAGAAAAGACTGATAAACTCGGTGGTCAAATTGTCTATGGATGTGTTCCTCCTAAGAAGGGAGAACTATCTCGTGCAGTAAAATATTATATAACTATGTGTAAAAAATATGGAGTGGATATTAAGTTGAACTTTGAGGCAACTAAAGAAAATATCAAGGAACTTAATCCAGATGCAGTTGTTTTAGCTACAGGTGCAAAGCCAATACAACCTAATATTAAAAATGATGGCATTCCTGTTGTTCAAGCATTAGATATACTAGGGGGAAAAGTACAGGCTGGCAATCGTGTGCTTGTGATTGGTGGAGGCTTAGTAGGATTAGAAACTGCTGAATTCTTAGCTTCACAATTAAGACAATCAACAGTAGTAGAAATGATGGATGAAGTAGGTAAAGAAATTGGACATAGCGTTAAGTTCTTCTTACTTAAGGCAATAAAAGAAAATAATATAGAAATAATAACTGGAGCAAAAGTTGAGAAGTTTACTACTGATGGTGCAATATGTACTAAAAATAATGAAGAGTTAACACTATCTGGTTATGACATGGTAGTACTTGCAATGGGAACTAAGTCTTATAACCCACTAGAAGAAGAGCTAAAAGATCAAGTTAAGGAATTATATTTAATTGGAGATGCAGTTAATGGAAAAGTAAAGAGTATTGCTGAGGCTGTTGATGCTGCTGCTAATGTGGCGTTAAATTTATAATATGAATATTATTTGATGTTATGGTTCAGTCAAGTTAATAGAATAGCATAAAATCTTTGTGGAATTTTACGTTCACGGGTATAATTTTATTATATCTGTGGACGTATTTTTTTATACAAGGGGGAGAATTTATGAACAAAATATTAGTTATGGACATTGGTGGGTCAGCTATAAAGATTGTTGTTATGGAAAATGATGAAATAATATATAGAGATAAGGCGCCTACTTATACAAAATCTTTAGATGAGTTTACAGCTACAATAGATAAGATTGTTAATGAGGTAAAGCCAGCAGGAATAGCGATAAGTATACCTGGGATAGTTAACTCTAAAACTGGACTTATGAAACATGGAGGATCTTTAAGTTTTATTAAAGACTTTAATATGAAAACTTTCTTGCAAGAAAGATATAAGGTGAAGATAGCTATAGAAAATGATGGTAAGTGTGCTGCACTTGGAGAGTTATATAAGGGGAAACTTCAAGGCTGTGAAGATGGTGTAGTAATAGTTATTGGAACAGGAATTGGTGGAGGAATAATTGCTAATGGAAAACTATTAAAAGGAGAGCATTTATCCGCAGGAGAGTTCTCATTTGTAAGAACTAATGATGAAAACCCAGAAAACTTCAGAAATGCATGGGGTGCTAAGGGAAGCAGTGTAGGTCTTGTTAAAAGGGTGAAGTTAGCTAAGGGAATCGAAGGTGAATTTGATGGAATTGACTTATTTAAGTTAATTGAAGAAGAGGATGAAATTGCTGTAGAGGCTTTTAATAGCTTTTGTAAAAAAATTGCTGTACAAATAGTAAATATTCAAGTTATTTTAGACCCTAAGAAGATTATTATTGGTGGTGGAATTAGTGCTCAAAAAATTCTAACTGAAAAGATACAAGCTATTGCAACTGAGTTAAATACAATACCAGGAATGTATACTCCGGAGATTATAGTAGAGCAAAGTGAATTAGGTAATGATGCTAATATTTATGGAGCGTATTATAACTATATACAAGAGGAACTTTGATATTGGGAGGTGATGAAAATTCATTTGGATTTTCATCACTTTTCTATTTTCAAAATATGAGAATCAATTGACTTAGAGCTAACTTCAACATTTAGGATATATTTTACATGAACGCAAATTTTAATTGGATAGTAGAAGAAATTCTTTGTTTCTAGGAGAATAGTATCATAGATCTATAATTAAAGTTATATAAATAAGGTGAGGATATTTTAACTAGGGAGCGAAGAGTATGAAGTCAGTACTTTTTAAATTAGTAAAGCATTTACTACAAAGTTTATTAATGTTAGCTATGTGTGTGGTACTAATGTTACTGTATCTTTTTATGTAAAGGGGGGTGAGGAGTAATCTCCCTTTTTTATTACACAATCGTAAAACCTCCAATCCATAGAATTAAATATGGATTGGAGGTTTTTATATTATTTACACTCTAAATAATATCTTGGTTTACCTTGAGTTTTGTTTTTATATTCAATTGCTAATGTTGGACAACCTGAGATACATGCCATGCAATGGGTACAGTTATTTTGCCAACTAGGTTTATTTTCTTTCATTTCTATATTATTAAGAGGGCATAATTGAACACATTTTTTACAGCCTATACATTTTTCAGTTGTATAAAATCCCTTTGATTTAACAAAGAATTTGTAGAAAACTGTATTTACAATACCACTTTTTAATGATGGTTTTGTAGTACGGACAGGAAAAGGTATTTCATCACGAATATCTTCTGCAATCTTAAGTATTTTTGGCATACTTTTTTGAATTATTTTCTCTGCTGTAACTTTATCTGGAGCGTTGTACATAGCTATATAGTTCTCAGGCATAACGATATCTGCAAATCCCTGTAATTCAAACCCTTTTACCGTGCATAACTGTTTTATATATCCTAGTGCATTAGATGTAGATAGTCCACAGGTTAGGATAAAATATACTTTATTGCTGCCTGAAAAATCAACTGATTTTATGAAATCTTCTACTACTTTGGGTATTCTCCAGGCATAAGTAGGGCATACAAAGACAAAGGGTTTGCCTTGTGAGACAAGTTGTTTTTGGTTTCCTTGTTTCAAAAGCTTATTTATAGAAACAATATCATCATTTGTTTTTTCTGCAAGTATTTTTGCTACATATTGACTGTTTCCAGTTCCACTAAAAAATAGAATCATACTAATCACCTCAACTTATATGATTTATAAACATGTATTGACTATTGAACATGTGTCTATTATACTTTATGATAATATTTGTCTCAATCGGCAATTTATCAATAAGTGTTTATATATGAACATTTATTGATAAATTGTACAGGAAAGGGTGCACTCATGGAAGATAGACGATCAATAAAAACGAAGCGAGCTATTCGTAATGCTTTTTTAGAACTTTTAAAAGAGAAAAGTATTAATAGAATTAGCGTTGTTGAAATATCAAAACTTGCAGATCTAGGGAGAGGAACATTCTATCTGCATTATAAGGATGTTTATGAATTAATGGAACACCTTGAGAATGAGTTAATTCATAATCTTGAGATTTTGTATGATACTTCTTACCCCTGTGGTAATTCTTCAAATATGCTAAAGTTCACGGGAACAGTAACTGATTATATGGAAGAAAATCGAGAAAGTTTTCTTATACTTACAAGAATAGAAAATGGCGGAAGGATACTTGAAAAGATAAAATATTTTTTTAATCAAAAATTAATTTCAAGTGAGGTAGATACTATTACTGAATTAGATAAGGCAGAAGTTCTTTTTATTGTTTCTGGAGCGTTTGGTGTTCTTGAGGCATGGTTAAAAGAAGGAATGAAAATGCCTAGTAAATCAGTATCAGAAATGCTTAATCATGTACTTACAAAGTTTGAGTGTTAATATTTAAAGGAATATTTTTCACTTTTTGAAAATAAATCTTGTCCATTTGTATTAAAATAGAGACATAATCAAATATTATTAGATAGAAAATGAAATCTAAGGAGGATTTGTATGTCTAATTTAAAAAATAAAGATTTTCCAAAAGACTTTTTATGGGGAGCATCAACATCAGCTTATCAAGTAGAAGGTGCAAGTTTAGAATATGGAAAAGGACCATCTGTTCAAGACGTAAAAGTAATACCAGAAGGAACAGCAGATTTTAAGGTTGCTAGTGATCAATATCATCATTATAAAGAAGATATTGCACTAATGGCTGAAATGGGTTTTAAAACTTATAGATTTTCCATAGCATGGTCTCGTATAATTCCTAAGGGAGTTGGAGAAGTAAATCCACAAGGAATAGAATACTATAATAATGTAATAAACGAATGTTTAAAATATAATATAGAACCTTTAGTTACAATGTATCATTTTGACTTACCAGCAGCTCTTGATGAAAATGGTGGTTGGTCTAACCCAGATACTGCAGAAGCATTTGTGTATTTTGCAAAAGTTATGTATGAGAACTTTGGAGATAGAGTTAAGTATTGGTTAACTATAAATGAGCAAAATGTTATGATTCTTATGGGTAATGTTATAGGAACTCTTAATGTTAAAGGCATTGATAATGTTCAAAAGGCTTTATATCAACAAAATCATTATATGATGTTAGCACAAGCAAAAGCTATGATTTTATGTCATGAAATGCTTCCACATGCTAAGATAGGTCCAGCACCAAACATATCATCAGTATATCCAAACTCAAATAAACCAGAAGATATAGCAGCTGCTAATACTTTAAGTGCTATAAGAAACTGGATGTATTTAGATATGGCTGTTTATGGAGTTTACAATGCTAGAGTATGGAGCATACTTGAAACTATGGATGCAACTCCTGAAATTCAAGAAGGGGATATGGAAATCCTAAAAAGTGCTAAACCAGACTTTATAGCTTTTAATTACTATAGTACTGCAACAGCTGAATATTATCCAGTAGAGGAAGCTACAGCTGAAGGAAAGGTTGACCAACAAACAGCCTTCTCTTTACCAGGAGTATTCCGTGGAGTTAAAAACCCTAATCTTCCAAAAACAGAGTTTGGTTGGGAAATTGATCCAATTGGTTTCCGTAATACATTAAATGAAGTTTATTCACGTTACCATCTACCAATAATAATCACAGAAAATGGTTTAGGTGCTTACGATAAATTAGAAGAAGATGGAACAATTAAAGATGATTACCGTATTAAATATTTACAAGACCATATAGAGCAAATGCAATTAGCTATTAATGATGGAGTAGATATGATGGGCTATTGTCCATGGTCAGCAGTTGACTTAATATCAACTCATGAAGGTTTTGATAAGAGATATGGATTTATCTATGTAAATAGAGGGAACTTTGATCTTAAAGATTTAAAGAGAATACCTAAGAAGTCATTCTACTGGTATAAAAAAGTTATAGCTTCTAATGGAAAAGATTTAACTAATAAATAATAATATTAAAGGTGCTAACACTTAAACCGTGTTTAGCACCTTTATTTTATATACTTTCAAATTTACTTGGTCTTATAAGTTTGCCAAGAGAGAAGGGGGATTTGCTTTTTTTATTGTTATCAAAGAGGCTAGCTTTTATTATCTGATTGTTTTCGTAGGTTTTGAAGTAATATTCACAGGTTTTGGTGTTCATAAAGGATATATATTTTGTGAAATCATAAGTATTTTTATCTGTTATTACAGTTCCTTTTGGAAGTGCAACGCTGTCTAATATATGAAAACATGTTGATATCACTTCTAAAGGATTTTCAGGAATTTCTAAATGTGTTTTTTGATAAGCTGTTTTTACAAATCTCTCAGGAGAAGTATAACCTCCAGGCAACATAGATGCTCCTGATGAATGACCAAAAGGTCGTAGTATTATATTACCCCAATATGTTTCGCTAGTTTGTCTAGGTGATAGGGTTGTATAATTTCTTAAATTAGTCATATGCCATGAGAAATCAGGGCTATTTGCCAAAACCCCAATAGGATTTTCAAATATAGTTAGTCCAATCTCCGTTTTTTCTATTACAACACATTTACCGCTTCTATCAGTTGCTATCCAATGTAGAGGAGCTGCTATTTCAGTTATAGGATCTTCAAACCCTACTATAGATACGTCCCTAAGTATTTCGTAAAGTTCATCTACAGACTTTGCTCTTCCTAATATATAATGAAGAAAACTCATAGAGGCTACAATGTCGTTCTCTTTTTTTGTATAAAGCATGGGTAAATCATAATTAGCATAACCAGGAAAATATAATGCAGCTGCCGCAAAGCCTTTTTCATTTACGCCATCAAAAAAATCTAAAAGCCCATCTACTTCCTGACCAATAGCAATAAAACTGTAATAATCCCTAAATGTACTGGTGTTTAATATATTCTTCCAAGTATAGTTTTTAGGAACAATATAGATTTCTGGATCAATTATATAAGAGAAGTCCATGTTACGACCTAAATAGTTTTCATTCTGTTTAGATTGTAGAGTTATTGCTGTACACATAAAACCTCCTTTCAAAAATTCGAATGCTTATAATTTAATCATATTCAATTCTAGATGGTGATGTTAAAAAGAATTTTCTATCTTTTACTAATTGTTTTTTGTGTTTTGAAATTTCCTTTCATATTTTGAAATTAATTAAACTATGTAAAGGATATAATAATATTAATAAGATTTTATTTGAAAAATTTAAGGAGGATTAAATCATGAAAATGAAAGAAGGATTCCTATGGGGAGGAGCTACGGCTGCAAACCAATTTGAAGGTGGATGGAAAGAAGGCGGAAAAGGGCCAAGTACATCTGATATGATGACTGGAGGAACACATACAACTCCTAGACGTATTACTCCTGTTATTGAAGAAGGAACATATTATCCAAGTCATGAAGCTATAGATTTTTATCATCATTATAAAGAAGATATTAAAATGTTTGGAGAAATGGGCTTTAAAACATTTCGTATGTCCATAAACTGGACAAGAATTTTTCCTAATGGAGATGAACTTGAACCAAATGAAGAGGGATTAAAATTCTATGATAATGTTTTTGATGAATTGTTAAAGCAAGGAATAGAGCCTTTAGTAACTATATCTCACTATGAAACTCCTTATGGACTTACTAAAAAATACAATGGATGGGCTTCAAGAGAAGTAATAGATTGTTATGTTAGATATTGCGATACTATATTTAAAAGATATAAAGATAAGGTTAAATATTGGCTTACATTTAATGAAATAAACATATTAACAATGCCTATGGGAGCTTTTATGGGCGGTGGAATACTTCTTAATGGAGACGATAATAGCGAATTATCTAATGGAATAAAGGATAATCCTAACGTAAGATTCCAAGCACTTCATCATCAATTTATTGCTAGTGCAAAGGTTGTAAAATTAGCACATGAAATAAATCCTAATTTTAAAGTAGGATGTATGATTGCTTACATGACTCTTTACCCATTTACATGTAATCCAGACGATATATTACTTGCTCAAGAAAAAGATCAGCTTCAAAATATGTTATGTGGAGATGTTCAAGTAAGAGGATATTATCCTGGCTTTGCGAAAAAGTTCTTTAAGGAAAATGGAATTAACATAAAAATGGAAGATGGAGACGATAAAATACTTAAAGAAGGTTGTGTAGATTTTTATTCATTTAGTTATTATATGTCTAACTGTGTAAGTGCTGATCCAGTTAAACAAGAAGAAGCTAAAGGTAACTTAATGGGAGGAATTAAAAATCCATATTTAAAAGCTTCTGATTGGGGATGGCAAATTGATCCTAAAGGATTAAACTGGACTTTAAATCATATTTATGATAGATATCAAATACCAGTTATGGTGGTTGAAAATGGGCTAGGTGCCGTAGACGTTGTAGAAGAAGATGGATCAATAAATGATGATTACAGAATAGAATATTTAAAAGATCATATAATTGAAATGGAAAAGGCTGTGGAAAACGGTGTTGACCTTATGGGCTATACTATGTGGGGATGTATAGACTTGGTAAGTGCATCTACAGGAGAAATGAAAAAGAGATACGGCTTTATATATGTTGATAAAGACAATGATGGTAATGGAGATTTAGGAAGAAAACCTAAAAAATCTTTCTACTGGTATAAAAAAGTTATAGAGACAAATGGTGAAGAATTATAAAATAATATTTTAATGTAAGCTGCAAGAATTATTACACAATGATTCTTGCAACTTTTTAGTTTAAATTTAATAATTTTATTAGTATAATAGATTATAAATCAAAATAGGGAAATACTAATTTATATAAAATTGTATTTAAAGAGTAAGATAAGTATCTTATTCTTTTTCTTTGAAATGGAGGACAAATATGTTAAATTCAACGCCAAAAAATGATGGATTTTGGATGCCAGGAGAATTTGAAGAACAAGAAAAATGTTATATGCTTTGGCCAGAAAGAGGAGATATATGGCATCATAATGCTGAAAATGCTCAAAGAACCTTTGCAGAGGTAGCAAATGCCATAGGCAGATTTCAAGAGATAGTTGTTGGTGTATCAAAAGAATACTATGATAAAGCAATAACATTATTGGATAAAAATGTACAGGTAGTAAAGATGTCTCATGACGACTCATGGGCTAGAGATGTTGGACCAACTTTTGTTAAAAATGATAAGGGTGAAGTTAGAGGAGTGGACTGGAAGTTTAATGCATGGGGAGGACTTGCTGGAGGACTTTATTCTTCATGGGATAATGATGATAAGGTTGCTAAGGAAATATTAGAGTTTTCTTCAAAAGAAAGATATAGAACTGAAAACTTTATTTTGGAAGGTGGCTCTATACATGTTGATGGAGAAGGAACTCTTCTTACGACAAAGCAATGTCTACTTAATAAAAATAGAAACCCTGATTTAACCCAAAGACAGATTGAAAATTACTTAATTGAGTATTTGAATGTAGAAAAGATTATATGGCTTGAAGAGGGTTTATTTAATGATGAAACTGATGGTCATATAGATAATATTTGTTGCTTTGCAAGACCAGGAGAGGTTATACTATCATGGACTGATGATGAAAAGAGTCCAAACTATAAAATTTGTAGAGATGCTTATGAAGTATTAACTAAGGAGAAAGATGCTAAAGGTAGAAGTTTAGTAGTGCATAAATTAATACTTCCACAACCTATATATTTTACTAATGAAGAAAAAGAAGGGCTCATACATTTAGAGGGTACTAGAGAAATAGAATTAGATGACCCACTACCAGCTTCCTATGTTAACTTCTTAATATGTAATAAAGCTATTATAATGCCTGTTTTCAACGATGAAAAGGATGAATTAGCTATCAAGACTTTAGAAAAAATATTCCCAGAAAGAGAGATAGTGCCTGTCTATTCTAGGGAAATTATATTAGGTGGGGGAAATATCCACTGTATAACACAACAACAACCTAAATAAAGGGAGGATAAAGATGAGAAATGTAATAGTTGGAGCTACTCAGATGAAATGTACAGATGTTGTAGCGGATAACATAAAAAACGGAGAAAGATTAGTAAGAGAAGCAGTAAAAAAAGGTGCTAATATTGTACTTTTACAAGAACTTTTTGAAAATCTATATTTTTGCCAAAAGCAAGTTGAAGATTATTTTAAGCTTGCCAAAACTCTTGAAGACAGTGATGCTGTAAATCACTTTAAAAAGTTAGCTAAAGAGCTTCAAGTAGTATTACCTATAAGTTTCTTTGAAAAGAAAAACAACATGTACTATAACTCTTTAGTGGTTATAGATGCTGATGGAGAGGTTTTAGGAACTTATAGAAAAACTCATATTCCAGATGGACCAGGATATAATGAGAAGTTCTATTTTTCACCAGGGGATACAGGTTTTAAAGTATTTAAAACAAAATATGGTACTATAGGTATAGGCATATGTTGGGATCAATGGTTCCCAGAAACAGCTCGTAGTTTAGCATTAATGGGAGCAGAACTTATATTTTATCCAACAGCCATAGGTTCAGAACCATCAAAACCAGAATATGACTCTAGAGATCACTGGCAAAGAGTTATGCAAGGACATTCTGCTGCTAATATAGTTCCAGTTATAGCTTCGAATAGAATTGGAACTGAACATATACAAGATTCACAAATAACTTTTTACGGTTCATCTTTTATAACAAATGAATTTGGAGAAAAAGTTGTGGAAGCTAATCGAGAAGAAGAGACAGTTTTAACTGCAACTTTTGACTTGGATAAAATAGCTGAAGAAAGAAGCTTCTGGGGAATATTTAGAGATAGAAGACCATCCTTATATGGTACAATATCAACTAAGGATGGAAGTTTATAATATTTAGATAAATTATAGTGTATGGATACTAATATCTATACACTATATTCTTTTAAGAAGACTCTTTATTTTCATATTGTTTTAGTTAACAAATAAGATTGATAGTAGTAGATAAAAGTATTTAAAATTCGTTTAATATCACAAAATAATAAAATATAATTGGTTTGCTGTACCATTGTGAATTTAGATGGAACCTATAAAATAATAGGTAAGAGGTGAATTATAATGAAAAAAATGGATATTCTAAATCAAATGTATGAATCAGTTGCATTAGCTATTGTTAGAGCTGAGACTATTGAAAGAGCTTGTGAGATAGCTGATGGATGTATAAAAGGCGGAGTTCCAGTTATGGAAATGAGCTTTACATTAAATAATGCTGGAGATATTATTGAAGGTTTAGTTAAAAAGTATGGAGATGATTTGTGTGTAGGTGCGGGAACAGTTTTAGATCCTGAAACAGCTAGACATGCTATATTAAAAGGAGCCAAGTTTATTATTGCACCAAATTACTGCCCAGAAACAGCAAAGGTATGCAATAGATATCAGATTCCATATGCCCCTGGATGTACTTCTCTTACTGAGGCTATTGATGCATTAAGTATGGGGGCATCTTTTGTAAAGGCATTTCCAATCTCAGACTTCTATGGATCAAAGTTAGTTAAAGTATTTAAAACACCTATTCCTAATATGCCTATTCTAGCTAGTGGAGGAATTACTTTAGACAATCTCCCTGTATGGTTAGAAAATGGCGTTGATCTTTGTGGGTTTGGTGGATTATTAACACAAGGGACATCAGAGCAGATCGCAGAAAATGCATCTAAAATTAAATCTATAATTACAGAATATCGTAATAAGAATAATTAATAAATGAATCTTGAAAATTCCTTCTAACAGTTATGTTAGGGGGAATTTTTAGTTTATATAGTTATTCTTTAAACTAGTCTTTTAGAACAAAGATATAGATTTTAACTTTGGTACTTTGAATGAAAATGAGCTCTCCTTTTTGTGGTTGTCGAACATTTATTTATAGAAAACGATTGTATTATAATAAACTCATACAAGAAAGGAGGGCTATTATGAGTATAGCTTTAACAAGAATAGACTTTAGATTAATTCATGGACAGGTAATCACTAGGTGGTTAACTCAGTGTCAAATCAATGAAATCGTTACTATAGATACGGCATTAAGCCATGACGATTTTATGCAAGATGTGTTTAAGATGGCTGCACCAAAAGGAGTAAAGATTAGAATTTTATCAGTTGAGGATGCAGTAAAAGCTCAACAAAATAGTGAGTTTGAAAAAAATAGAGTAATGGTTTTGTTTAAAAGTGTACAAGAACTAGATAATGCTATAAGAGCAGGTTTAGATCTAAAGGAAGTGCAAATAGGAGGACTAGGAGGAGGAGCTGGTAGAAAAGCTGTCCATAATGCAGTTACATTAGACCAAAAAGATGCTAATACATTATTAGACCTTGAAAAAATGGGAATCAATATTTATTTTCAGACTACTCCTGATTACCCATCGGAGGCATTACAAAAGGTTATTACAAGACTTTAATTAAAAAAGAGGGGGAAAAATAAATGATTATTAAAGCTGCATTAGTAGGTTTGCTTTATTGGATTTCAATGGGAAGAGCTCAATACTTCTTCTCATATGCATTCCGTAAACCAATTATTTTAGGTGTTTTCATTGGATTAGTTTTTGGAGATGTTCAAACAGGACTTATATATGGTGCTACAATCCAATTAATGTACATGGGTGGTATAGAAGCTGGAGGAAATATTCCAAATGACTTAGGACTAGCTTCTTGTATTGCAATTCCAGCCGCAATTATTAATAACTTAGATCCAGCTGCAGCAATAGCAATTGCTGTTCCATTTGGAGTTTTAGGTGTTTTAATTAACAACCTTCGTCGTACAATTAATTCTTTTTATAATACTAAGGCCGATGCATTTGTAGAAGCTGGAGAGTATGACAAACTATCTACTTTCTCATTTTTATTACCATGGTTAACAAATGGAGTTCTTTATTTTACACCAGTGTTTATTGCTACTCTTTATGGCCCAAGCGTAATACAAGCATTTATTCAAGCAATACCAACTTGGTTTATGAACGGACTTGCAAATGCTGGAGCAATGTTACCAGCACTAGGATTTGCTTTGACATTAGTAGTTATGGGTAAGAAGCAATACATACCATTTTTCGTATTAGGTTTCTTCATACATGCTATTTCAGGATTTTCTATGCTAACAGGGGCAATTATTGCTTTATGTATAGCACTAATAGTTTCTTTATTTAAACAAAATGAGGAAGGAGAATTAATATGAGTCAAGCAGTTGAGAATACAGTAGAACAAAAAACAATAGTTACCAAAATGGATTTATTCAAAGCTTGGTGGAAATGGAATTTAGCAGTTGAAGTTCCTGTAAGTTTTGATAGAATGCAAGCATTAGCTTTTGGGTATTCATTAAATAAGATACTAAGAAAAGTTTATAAAGATGACCCAGAGGAACTTAAGGAAGCTATGAAACGTCATACATCAATGTTTAATACTAACTGTGACTGGGGAAGCCTTATTCATGGAATAGTTATTTCTCTTGAAGAGCAAAGAGCTTTAGGCAATGAAAATATTACTCCAGATATGATTCAATCATTAAAGATAGGTCTTATGGGACCATTAGCAGGAATTGGTGATAGCGTTGACCAAGGAATAGTTGCTACGATTCCACTTGCTATATTTGTTCCTATGGCACTTAATGGCTCGGTTATTGCAGCTTTTATACCAGCACTTATTTATTTAGCATGGTCATATGGATATTCATGGTTTCTAATAAATAAAGGCTATAAGTTAGGAAAAAATGCAGTTCTTGAAATTCTACATTCAGGGAAGATAAAAAAAGTTATTGATATTGCTAGTATAGTTGGCTTATTTATGATTGGGTGTTTATCTTCATCATATGTTTCATTTAAAACAATTTGGACATTTACAAGCAGTTCAGCAGCAGAAGTATCTTTACAAAGTATTTTAGATGGTATGGTTCCAAAGTTATTACCATTTACTTTAGTTCTAGGAATGTATTTCTATATTACTAAAAGAGGACCAAGATACTTACGTATAATTGTTTTTACTATGATAATGGCTTTAATTTTAACATTCTTTGGAATTATATAGTTTTAGATACATAAAGCAAATTCATGACTATATATGAATTTGCTTTGTGTTTAAGCATGCATATATGACGTTAAGTTAGAAAGGTAGTGGAAGGTATGAAAGTTTTAATTACTCCTAGAGGGTTTGCCAATTATGGATTAGATAAGGTTAGGTATATGGAATCTAAGGGGTTAGAGGTTCATTATAATAATACTGGAAAGGCATACACAAAAGAAGAATTTTATAATTTAGCTTCCGATGCAGATGCAATTATTGTTGGTGTAGACATAATTGATAAAGAATTAATTGATAAGTGTCCCAATTTAAAGGTTGTATGTAAATTTGGAGTTGGAACAGATAACATAGATGTAGATTATGCAAAAGAAAAAGGTATTTTCGTTGGAAGAACAGTTGGATCTAATTCTAAAGCAGTAGCAGAACATGTAGTAGCATTAATGTTTGCAGATGCTAAAAATCTATATAATACAGCTAAAGAAGTTAAAGATCATAAATGGAACAAACCTACAGGACAAGAAATCAGCGGTAAGACATTAGGTATTATTGGATTTGGAATGATCGGAAAGCACATTGCAAACTTTGCGAATGGGTTAGGTATGAAAGTATATGCCTATGATGCTTTTGAAATTACAGATGAAACTGCTAAAGAATTTAATGTAGAAAAGAAATCTTTTGAAGAAATTATTGCTGAAAGTGACTATGTATCTTTACATGTACCTCTTTTAGAATCTACTAAGAATATGCTTTCTACAGAAGAATTTAAGAAAATGAAAAGTAATGCTTGTTTAATTAATGCAGCAAGGGGCGGAATTGTTGATGAAGAGGCTTTATATGAAGCTTTAATTAACAAGGAAATTCGTTCAGCTTACTTTGATGTATATAGTACTGAGCCGCCTACAGAAGATGATAAATTACTTGCTTTAGATAATTTCGTCTTAACACCTCATACAGCGGCAAGAACAATAGAATCAGAAAAAAGAACTTGTGAAATGTCGACTGAAATTATACTACAAAATTTATTAGGTTAGTTGGTGAGAGAATGTATAGTGAAATACAAGAGTTTTTAACTAATATTAAAAAAGAGTTTGGTGAGAACCTAGATAACATTGATATAGAAAGTGTAGAAAAAGCTGCTGAAATAATATTAGAAAGTGAGAAAGTTGGAGGGCGTGTTCATGTTACAGGAATAGGCAAACCATCATATGTAGCTGGATATATTGCTTCTTTACTATCTAGTACAGGGACAAGTGCTTACGAATTACATGGTACAGAAGCTGTTCATGGTTCAAGTGGTCAGGTTAAGGCTGGAGATGTTGTTATTGCTATATCTAATAGTGGAGAAACTGTGGAGCTAAAGTCAACTATAGAGACTCTAGTTATGAATGGAGCTCGTATTATTAGTTGTACAGGAAACGGTGCATCATGGTTAGCTAAACATTCAGAAGTGTGTTTAGTAGCTCATGTAAATATAGAAGGTGATAGCTTAAACAAACCACCACGTGCATCTATTTTATCGGAGCTATTGATTCTTCAGTGTTTAAGTATAGTATTACAAAAAGAAAAAAAGTTAGATTTGGATAAGTACCTAAAGTGGCATCCAGGTGGAAGTCTTGGTAAAAGTATAAGAGAAATGGAAAGAGAGTAGGAGTTTTTATGGCAAATTTAAATATTATAATTGGGACTCATGGAAGATTTGGTGAAGAAATCATTAAATCAGCAGAAATGATAGTTGGTAAAATGGAGAATGTTAGAGCAGTATCCTTATTACCTGAAATGTCTTTTGAAGAATTTATGCAGCAAGTTAAAGATATATTAGCTGAATTAGAAGGAGAGACAATAGCCTTAGTAGATTTATATGGAGGAACACCATGTAATGTACTTACTGCTTTGACTAGATCATATAATCATAATGTTATAACTGGTTTAAACTTACCTATGTTAATAGATCTCTATATTAATACATCAAATGCTGAAGAGATAGATGTGAAACAAGCAGTTGAGAATTGTATAAATAACTTAAAAGAAAGTGGAGTTCATACTAATAGTATGCTTGATTAGTTTCTACATTTTATAGAGTAAAATATGTTTAAAATTTAGGAGGAAAGTTATGTTTGAAGGAATTATTACACCAATTGTTACACCATTTAATCGTGATAAAGAACAATCAATTAATTATAAAGCTACTGAGGACTTAATAAACCATTTAATAGAAAAAGGCGTTAATGGAATCTTTATTTTAGGAAGTAATGGTGAGTTTCACGTTATTGATGAAGAAGAGAAGGTTGAATTTGCTAAGAAGGTAATAGAAATAGTTAATCATAGAGTTCCTGTTTTTGTAGGTACAGGTGCATGTTCAACAAAAGAAACTATACGTTTATCTAAAAAGATGGAGGAAATAGGAGCAGACGCTCTTTCAGTTATAAGTCCATATTTTATAAAACCTAGCGATGAAGAATTATATAATCATTTTAAGGATGTTGCTGATTCCGTAAAAATTCCAATTGTATTATATAACATTCCTAAATTAACAGGAGGCAATATTTCAAAAGAGGTAGCTGGACGTTTAGCAGAGATAGATAATATTAAAGCTATTAAAGATAGTAGTGGAGAACTGGAAAATTTAAAAGGATATATTGAAGCTGGTAGGGGCAAAGAGTTCAATGTATTAGTAGGGTCAGATTCTAAGATTTCAGAAGGTTATAGTTTAGGAGCTACTGGAGCAATAGCAGGTACTAGCAATGTTATAACAGAAGTTTTAGTGAAGCTTGATAAAGCACTTAAAACAAATGCTGTTGATGAAGCTAAAAAATTTCAAGCAGATATTGATGTTTTAAGAGATGTTTTAAAATTAGGAACAGTTCCATCAATAATGAAGAGATCAGTAGAGCTAGCTAAGATTGCAGAAGTGGGACCTGCAAGAAAACCTGTTAGAGAAGTAAATCAAGAAGTTGATGAAAAAATTAAAGAAATGCTAAATTATTATAAATTATAGATTGTTAATTGATTCAGATTTTAATAGTGGATGTTATATTAAAATCTGAATCAGTTTAACTTATTTAGTTTGCAGGCTGGCATCATGTAGAAGATTAGAGCTAATAATGGATTATGAAAGTTCATAAAAACTAATTACTTCAATTTTATATACATGTGCTAAAATATTAATTAACCAGAATAAGAAAGGCAAAAAATATGATGTTAGTTGATATTTTTAAAGAATTTATTAATGTTGTACAGGAAAATAAAAAATACACTATAGGACTATTAAATGAAGAAGGAATAGTTGTATCTTGTAGTAGAGAAAAGTTTGTAGGTGAGTGTTTTAATGTAGATAGTTCTGATATTAATAATGTGTTTTATGCAATAAAAATTAAGCGGGAAAGTTATGGATATATCTGGGTAAGAGGTGAAGATGAGAATCTTAAGATGATAAGTAGCCTTTTACTTGATTCTTTGACAACTCGTTTAATGTATGAGATAAATAATAGTTCTTTGAAGCAAAAGGTTACCAAAGACGACGAATTAATTAAGTTTCTATTAAATGAAGAGCAATTTGATTTAAATAATATTTTAGATTTAATTAATAGACTTGGAATTGATGAAAATAAAACTAGAGCTGCTATTTATATAATTAATCAAAAAGGACACAACCTAGAAGAAATTATGCGTTTGAAATTAAGAGCTGATAGCAAACAAATGATATACTCATTGCTTAATAAGAGGAGTTTACTGTTATTTAAAGATATGCCAAGTGGATTGGATAACACTGAAGCTAAAAGATTCTTTAAAAAGTATATTAGAAGTTTACAAGATTGGGGACTACAAGGCTGCTATTATATAGTAGGATCTGCCCAAGATAAATTGAAACAGTATAGTGTAAGTTATAAAAATTGTTTATGGCTTGAAAAGAATATAAATTATGAGGTAGATGAACCAATATTTTTTACAGATTATTTATTTGAATATTTTGTTTCGAAAATTCATTTAGATGATGTAAGAAATATTTTTGATTTTTATAATGATAGAGGAAAAGGGATAGACATTGACGAATTTACTAATATTGCAAATAAATTACTTATAAATGATTACAATATTACTCAAACTGCAGATGATTTATTTTTACATAAGAATACTTTAATTTATAAACTTAAGAAGTATGAGCAAATCTTTAATATTGATATTAGGGGAGATTTTAAAGGAAAGTTCTTAATGGTATTAATTGCCAATACATTAAGAGAATATCAAAGACAGAAACAGGTTGGTGAAAAAATATGAGCACAAAAATTAAGCTTGCACGTATTGATAAAAGATTATTGCATGCCACAGTGGCTTTAAATTGGAGTCAATTTTTAAATGCTAATTATGTGGTAATAGTGGATCCAAGTTATAGCAATGACCCTTTCATTATTAAAGTAATGAAGCTATGTCTTCCAGAGCCAATGAAAGTTAAAATTTTTTCTACAAAAGAACTGGTAGATTTTATAGAGAAAGATAGTAGTACAAAACGTAATTTAATGGTTATATTTAAGGATTTAGAGGTTGCTAAAGAAGCTGTAGAGGCAGGATTTAAAGTAAATGAAATTCAAATTCCTTATCCAGCAAGTCGCATAGTTATAAAGAAGCTTTCTGACTTTTTTTCTGCTAAAGAGATAAAGTATATACGCTTTATTCAGGAAAAAGGTATTAAACTTTTTTTCCAAACTTCTCCTATGGATAACAAGGAGTACTCTGTATTTAGAAAAGAATAAAAATAAGGTTGATGCGTATAGGCACCAACCTTATTTTTTAGGAACATCTTTCTTTTAGTTTCTCATCTAAAAGCTCTTTTGCAAGTTTAGGATTTGCTTTACCCTTTGAAGCTTTCATTATTTGTCCCATTAAGAATCCAGCTGCTTGAGGTTTTCCAGAGGAGAAATCAGCTATGGATTGTGGGTTGTTATCCAAAACTTCTATTATTAATTGTTCAAGTTCTGAACTATCACTTATTTGAGAAAGTCCTTTAGCTTTTACTATTTCATCTGGAGAAGCACCAGTTTTGAACATTTCTTCAAATACTTCTTTACCAACTGTTGTACTTATAGTTCCAGCTTCAATTATTTTGATAAGATCAAATAGTGCTTTAGGATCTAAAGATATAGAAGTAATTCCTTCAGAAGAATCTCCATCAACCTCTTTTAGAAGTCTTAACATATCTCCAAGTACCCAGTTAGCTACAGATTTAGGGTTAGCACCTAAGGAAACAGTTTCCTCATAGAAAGAAGATAGAACCTTATCATCTATTATGATCCCAACTTCTTTCTCTGATAGTCCATAGCTTTTAATAAATCTTTCTTTTTTAACTCTTGGCATTTCGGGAAGAGTTGCTTTTATACTTTCTATTTGTTCTTCCTGGATTATTATTGGAACTAGATCTGGTTCAGGGAAGTATCTGTAATCATGAGCATCTTCTTTACTTCTCATAGGAATAGTTTTTCCTTTTCCATTATCCCATCTTCTAGTTTCTTGTTTTATTTTATATTCTTCGCCATAGGTGTAAAGCTCTCTTTGACGTTTTTCTTCTTTTTCTAATGCTTTTTGAAGTTCTTTAAAAGAGTTGATGTTTTTAATTTCAACTTTAGTGTTTAGAACATCTTCTCCAAATCTTCTTATAGAAATGTTAGCATCACATCTTATTGAACCTTGCTCCATTCTACAGTCTGATACATCAGCATATTGGAGAATAGACCTTAGTGTTCTTAAGAAAGTTACAGCTTCTTCTGGTGAGCGCATATCTGGTTCAGATACTATTTCAATAAGCGGAACCCCTACACGGTTATAGTCAATTAGAGAGATACCATCATCATCAAGGTGAACTAGTTTACCTGCATCTTCTTCTATATGAATTCTGTTTAATCTAACGGTTTTAGTTTTTCCACCAACTTCAATATCAACATGACCACCGCTGCATATAGGTAAGTCAAATTGAGAAGTTTGGAAAGCCTTTGGAAGGTCAGGGTAGAAGTAGTTTTTTCTATCCATTTTATTTAGTTTATTAATTTCACAGTTTAATGAAGTCCCTGCTTTTATTGCGTAGTTTACCACTTCTTCATTAAGTACAGGAAGAGTTCCAGGTAATCCTAAGCATATAGGGCAAGTATTTTTATTAGGCTCTGCACCAAACTCAGTAGAGCAGGAGCAGAATATTTTAGATTTTGTTTTTAGTTCGGCATGTATTTCAAGACCTATGACTGTTTCAAAACTCATAATATATCCTTCCTTTCTTTATTGCACTGGTGCTAGAGTAGATACTTTTAGTTCTTGCTCTAAAGCATAAGCTGCTTTTAATATTTTTTCTTCACCAAAATGAGGTCCAAGTATTTGAAGTCCTATCGGTAATCCTTCTTTGCTTAAAGCACAAGGAATTGAAATTGCAGGAATACCAGCAAGGTTTGCATTAACTGTGTAGATATCAGCAAGATACATTGATAATGGATCTTCAGATTTTTCCCCACATTTAAAAGCAACAGTAGGAGTAGTAGGACTTAAGATTACATCATATTCATCAAAAGCTTTCTTAAACTCTTCTTTAATTTTCTTTTTTAGTTTGTGAGCTCTGTTGTAGTAAGCATCATAGTATCCAGAAGATAAAGCGTAAGTTCCAAGCATTATTCTTCTTTTAACCTCTTTACCAAAAGCTTCAGTTCTACTTTTAACCATTAAATCATCAATGTTTGAAAATTCTTCAGGTCTGTAACCGTATCTTACGCCATCAAATCTAGCTAAGTTAGAACTAGCTTCAGCAGAAGAGATTATATAGTATGCAGACAGTCCTTCTTCAGTTATAGGAAGAGATATCTCACTAACTTCAGCTCCAAGATCCTTTAATACTTGTATAGATTGTTTTATTGAATCACTGATTTCTTCATCAAGACTGCTTTGGAAAAATTCCTTAGGAACTCCTATCTTCATTCCTTTAACACCATCAGCTAAGGTGCTTAAATAATCGCCTTTTATTTCACCTTTATAAGAAGTTGAATCAAGAGAATCTTCTCCCTGAATAACTTCTAAAGTTAAAGCTGCATCTGTAACAGATTTAGAGAATGGGCCTATTTGATCTAAAGAAGAACCAAAAGCTATAAGACCAAATCTTGATACTATTCCATAGGTTGGTTTAAAGCCTACAACACCACAAAATGCAGCTGGTTGTCTTATAGAGCCGCCAGTATCTGATCCCAAAGAAATAGGAGATAAACCAGCAGCAACAACAGCAGCAGAACCACCAGATGAACCACCAGGAACTCTAGTTAAATCCCATGGATTTTTTGTTGTCTTAAAGGAAGAGTTTTCTGTAGAAGAACCCATAGCGAATTCATCCATATTAGTTTTACCTATTATTATTGCATCTTCTTTAAGAAGCTTTTTTATAACTGTAGCCTCATAAGGAGGAACAAAGTCTCCAAGCATTTTTGATGCACAAGTAGTTAAAGTACCATCAGTACAAATATTATCTTTTATAGCTATAGGAACTCCAGCAAGTCTTCCTACAGGTTCACCAGCTGCAATTTTTTTATCAATTTCCTTAGCTCTTTCTAAAGCTTCCTCTTCACAAAGTGTTATATAAGCTTGAACCTTAGGTTCAACGTCTTTTATTCTATCAAATAGAGCTGTTACTACTTCAACAGCAGTAAAGCGTCTAGCTATAATACTTTCTCTAATTTCATTTGCTTGTAATAATTCAATTTGCATTTATATTCACCACCTATTCTATAATCTTCGGAACCATTATCGCAGTATCTCTCATAGATTTTGTATTAGAGAATAACTTCTTTTTATCCTCAAATACTGCCATTTCATCTTTTCTTAGTACTGGTTTTAAATCTTCAGAAAAAATATTCAAATCAATATCACTTAAATCAAATTTGTCTATAGTTTCGAAATGAGTTAAGATGCTTTCAAATTCTCCTGCAAGCTTTTCAGCTTCTTCTTCTGTAAATTTAAGCTTAGCTAGTTTTGAAATATATTCTACATTTTCAACAGTAACTTTCATTTTTACAATCCTCCTATGGTTCTAATCTTTTTAAATCTCTTGGTAGAAGAGTAGCTTCTCTTATATTTTCTAAATCTAATATTTTTAAAGTAAGTCTTTCAAGTCCTATAGCAAAACCGCCGTGAGGTGGCATTCCATATTTAAAACTATCTAGATAGAAGCCAAAATCCTCTGGGTTTAAACCAAACTTTCTAATGTTTGCGGCTAACATATCATAGTCATGTATTCTTTGACCACCAGTTGTAATTTCTAGACCTTTATATATTAAATCAAAGCTTTTTGTAAGTTCAGGTCTTTCACTATCAGGCATTGCATACATAGGTCTCTTTGATACTGGGTATTCAGTAAGGAAAACAAAATCACAATCGTAAGTTTCTTTTATATACTTTGAAAGAATAACTTCTCCTTCAGCATCTATATTTCCTACTGGGGATTTCTTGTTATATTTCTCTAATAAGATCTCTTGAGCTTTAGCTAATGGTATTCTAGGAATTTCTAACTTATCAGGAAGTTCAATTCCATACAGTTGAAGTTCTTTTGGACATTTTTCTTTAAGGGTTTTAAATAAGTAGTTTAAGAAACCTTCTTCTAAGTCCATAACTTCATATTCATCTTCTATAAAGCCCATTTCAACATCTAAGCTCACGTATTCGCTTAAATGTCTCCAAGTTCCGTGAAGTTCAGCTCTATATGCATGACCTACTTCAAAAACTCTTTCAAATCCAGCTCCAACCATCATTTGCTTGTAAAACTGTGGACTTTGTGATAAAAATGCACGTTTGTTAAAGTAGTTAACAGTGAACATTTCAGATCCACCCTCAGTACTAGATGAGATTATCTTAGGTGTATGAATTTCAGAGAATCTTAAGTCCTTTAAGTAAGTTCTAAAAGCATCACCAATTTCTTCTTGAATTTTAAATACAGCTCTTGTTTTAGGTGATCTTAAACTTAAACTTCTGTAATCCAATTGTTTCTCTAATGAAGCCTTTTGTTTGTAGCTGTTTACTTCAAAAGGTAATTTATCATAAAATGCTTTTCCAATTACAGTGATTCCTTTAGATATAAGTTCTACACCACCAGGTGCCTTTTCATTATCAACTTTATCCCCAATTGCCTCAACACTCATTTCAAGTCTTAAATCTTTAATTTCATCTTTATCAACAACTAGTTGAATTATTCCAGTTTTATCTCTTAAATGAAGAAATGTTATCTTACCAAGGTCGTGAATTTTATGAACCCACCCTTTAACTAAGACACTTTCTTCAGTTGTTTCTTTTACATCGCATACATAAGTTCTTTTCATTTTCTAATAGCCTCCTATAACTTTTAATACTTATTGCATATTTTTATAAACAAAAAAACCGCCCCCTATACCATAAATTGGTATAGGGACGGTTAAAATTCCGCGGTGCCACCCTAGTTAGCATAGTAAATTTAGAAGCCGTAAGAATAAAAAAAACCGTCCTTATACTTACGTATAGGAACGGATTATCCGCGGTACCACCCTAAATTAGCTAATGCTCACTCATATTGATACAAAAACTCTAACTTGTTTTTATATCTAGTCATTTTAACGGTTGACTACCGGCTAAGTCTACTCTTTACATTTCGGTTAGCATCTCAAAGGTGTTCTTCGATACACACATCATACTGGGCTTTCACCATCCCCAAGCTCGCTAAAAATCAAGTTATGTATTTACTCTCCTCGTCATAGATTAAGAGTTAAATATTGTTTTTCTTATTATATTATTATATAAATAAAAAATCAATAGTATTTTTAAAAAAAGTTTAACATCTTATTTTGAAAATAATTAAATAGGGTTTATGTTATAATGATTAAAAGCAATTTACTAAGGTTTTAGCAAGGAGTGTACAAATGAATGGAGTAAAACTAGCAATATTTGATATGGATGGGCTGATGTTTGATACAGAAATGCTTACCAAAAGAGCATGGATGGAAATAGGAAGAACCTATAATTATGATATAACTTTAGATTTTTTACTTGGACTTTTAGGAATGAATAAAACTTCAATATCAAATAGATTTAAAAGTATACACGGAGAAGACTTTCCATTTGATAAGCTATATGTAGAACAAGGAAATGTTGTTAATAGGATAATAGAAGAGGAAGGACTTGGAGTAAAAGAGGGACTTATAGAACTTCTTGACTTTCTAGATGAAAAAGGCATAAAGAAAGCTGTAGCAACATCTAGCAGTAGAGAAAGAGCTGAAAGATTATTATCTATAGCTGGTATATTGGATAGATTTGATAGAGTAATATGTGGGGATGAAGTAACAAAAGGAAAACCAGACCCAGAGATATTTTTAACGGTATGCAAGAAGTTAGATGTTGAACCTAAGGAAGCTATTGTTTTCGAAGATTCAGAAAGAGGATTAGAAGCAGCAGTTGCTGGAGGTATAAAGTGTGTAATAATACCAGATTTAGTTGAGCCTTCTGAAAAACATGTAGGGTTAGCTTATGCTAAACTTAAGAATTTATTAGAAGTTATTAATTTAAAATAACATCTAAAAACCTTTATAAACTAATAATTTATAGAGGTTTTTTATAAACATATTCCAAATTAAGTGTATAAAGTACATACAATCTTTTACGAATATATGATATGTATAGTATAATATATAATATTGTATATTTTAATATGTGGAGGCCAATAATGCTTAAAAATTGTATGGAAGATATGGTTAATGATATGTTACCAGATTTATTAGAGAAGTATGAAGGAATATGCACTTGTGAAAAGTGTATTCAAGATATAAAAGCAATAGCTTTAAATAATCTGCAACCTTTGTATGGAGTAACTGAAAAAGGAATATTATATATAAAAGCGAATCAATTAGGAACTCAATTTAAAATAGATATTGCAAATCAATTAATAAAAGCCATAGATAAAGTATCTTTAAACATAAAGCACGTGTAGAAAAACTGAAGATAGTTTTGGAGGAAACATATTATGTACATAAATAAAACATCTTTTAAAGTAAGATATGTGGAAACAGATAAGATGGGGATTGTTCACCACTCTAACTATTATCCTTGGTTTGAGATAGGTAGAGGAGAGTTTATAAAAGAAACAGATATATCCTATAAGGATATGGAAGAACAAGGAATTCTTATGCCTTTAGCTGAAAGTTATTGTAAATACATAATTCCCGCAAAATATGAGGATCTTGTTACAATAGAAACGTGGATAGAAACACTAAGCCCAGTAAAAGTTATTTTTAACTATAAGGTCATAAGAGAAGAGGATGGAGTACTTTTAGCAAAAGGGAGTACTACTCATGCCTTTGTTAATAGTGATTTTAAGATAATAAATATTAAAAAGTTAAATAACTCAATTTGGGATAAAATAAGTGCATTAACCATATAAAAGACTACACTATTCTTAAAAAAGATAGTGTAGTCTTTTTATTTAAGTTAAATTATAGTAAAAAAGTTTATTATAAATTCACTGGATGTAATTTCTATGTTTAAGTTATAATAATCTATAAAGTGAAATTTGATTTGTACAGGAGTGATACTTAATGAATATAGAAAATGCAATTTATAGAAGGAAATCAGTAAGAAAGTACAAAAATAGTAGTATTTCAGAAGAAGACTTTGATTTCATCAATAAACTAATAAAAGATGTTCCAAGATTATATCCAAAGATAGAAATGAATATTGAACTTATTAAAGATGGTAAAAAGATTCAAGATATAAGTAAGGGTATAGTGGGAAGTTATGGGAAAATAGAAGCTCCTCATTATTTAGTAATTACCTCAGAGGAGAAGAGTGGATATCTAGAAAATATAGGATATACACTTGAGGAAATAGTTTTAGAACTAGCTGATAGAGGGATAGGAACTTGTTGGATAGGTGGATTTATTAAGAAAAATCTATTAAAAGATGTAATGACTATAAAAGAAAATCACAAGCCTGTAATAGTAATTTCTTTTGGTTATCCTGAAAATGAACAGGAATTAGATGTTAAAGAGTCAAGCTCTTTTAAAAGAAAAAAACTTGAGGAAGTTATATATGAACCTTTTGAAGATAAATGGGTGAAAATATTTGATAAAGTTAGAGTAGCTCCATCGGCGGTTAATCTTCAACCTTGGGTATTTACTATGGAAGGCGACACTAAAATAGAGGCCTTTGCTAAAACTGGTAACTTAATCACTAAAAAACTTATGCATTTTAGTGATTTGGATGTAGGAATAGCAATAAAACATTTGGAACTTGCATGCAAAGAAGAAAACATAAAAACTATTTATACAAAAACTCCACATGATTTAAAGGGGTTAAAATATATTTTAACAATAGAATTAGAAAATATTTAATGAAAATAAGAGCAGAGAGATCTGTTCTTATTTTTTTGTGTAAATCTTACCAAACTCTTAAGATTTACTAAGTCTAACCTTAATAGTGATTAATTTTAAGGAAAATATGGTAATGTAATAAATAAGATGAAACAAAGGGGGCAAATTATGAAGATATTTTTAAAATACGTACTAAAGAGCATGTTAGAAAAAAAAGCAAGATTCTTTCTTTTGCTAATAGCTATAGTACTTAGCACAGGATTATTTGTAGGAAGCATGGGAGCAGTAGATGCAGCTATAGACAGTTTTGTAAAACCACAGCTAGAACAACTTGAAAATAAAGATGTATATGTATCAGCTAAAGACGGGGCAATGGCCTTTGACTTAGAGGGGTTAAAGTTAGATGGATTAAAAGATATAGTACCTGAAATAAGAGGTAGTTTTATATATGATACGGATGATATGCAGACTATACAAGTAATAGGGCGAGAAGAAAAGTATATAAATAAAGATGTATTTATAGATGGAAATGAGTTAAAGGACTTTAATGGTGAGAAGTGTATAATCTCAAAAAGGGTTAGTGAAGAGTTTGATCTTAAAGTTGGAGATAAGCTAAATACACTACTTAATGGAGAGAAGGTTAGCTTAGTAATATCAAAAATTTCAGCTAATCAAGGAGTTTTTTATGGAGATACAAAAGAGAACTTTCAGATGATAGTTCCCTATAAATATTTAGTTGAAAAGTTTGATATGAAAGATAAATATAATGTTGCATTTGCGAATAAAACAGAAGCAAATATAAAGGATTCAATAGAAAAATTTAATGATGCTAATACTAACTTTATAGCTAAAGAACTTTATAATGAAGATGCTGTAAAGAGTCAAGTTGCACAAATAAACAACATGCTTTACATGATGTTATTAGTAGTTGTATTTATGAGCAGTATTATAATATATAGTTCTTTTAAATTAACAGTAGCAGAGAGAATGCCTATTATAGGAACGTTTTTAAGTCAAGGTGCAACTAGGGGGACTATAAGAAGAATATTATACTTAGAAAGTTTGTGTTATGGAATTTTAGGAGGGGTAATAGGTAATGGATTAGGAATCGGAATATTATACCTAATAAATTACGTTATATCTCCTTTAAAAGAGTATGGAATACTACAACAACCTAACATAAATATTAGATATTTAATATGTGGACTAGTATTTTCAATATTACTATCTGTTGCATCAGCTATAGTACCGATTATAAAGACCAATAAGCTTCAAGTTAAGGAAGTTATATTAAATACCTCAGATAGCTCAGAACAAATAGGGATAGGTAAATTTGTAGCAGGCATAGTGCTTCTACTAGGAGTGATTATTGTAAACTCACTTAAAACTAAATGGTTAATAAATATAAGCCCAGTATTATTTATATTAGCAATAATTGCAGTAATACTAATTTATCCTAAGGTTGTAGAGTTTATATCAAAAAATATATTTTCTAAGCTTAGAGATACTAATCCTATAAATGCGCTAGCCCTAAATAACATGAGTACATCTAAAGTTTTGCTTGGAAATATTAACTTAATGAATATAGCAATTATATCTATTATAATGATAAATTCTTTAAGTATTAGTATAAAAGATGTAGTAGTAGAGGCTTATGAAAAATTAAACTATGGGATAGAAATAAATGTTCCTGAAAGTGGTGCATTTGATCTTAAGGAAAAAGTATTAGATATACTTAAGGAAGAACCTAATGTTGTTCAAAGTTCAATACAAAGACAGCAATATGCTGGTGGAGAGATTGATGGCAATAATTATTCTGTTATGGGAATAGAGCCAGATAAATATTTGGATTTTGATAATTATCTAAACTGGGATAAAGAAGAATATAAAAAATTTAAAAATGGTAGTTTAAATGATGTTATTATAACTGAAAAGATAGCAGAAAAAGTAAAATTGAAAAAAGGCGATAGCTTTGATATGAAAGTTGGAACTACCAATAAAAGCTATAATGTAGTAGGGATTATAGATGGTAAATTATATAATGGTGGATCGGTTGTTTTTATAAATTATAAGGGTCTACCAAAAGAATATGTAGATAGTGCGTCTATACAATTTTATTTAAATACTACAGGACGTTCAGCAGATGTAAAAGAAAATATCAACAAAAAAATAAGAGCCCTTGGAGTCAGTGTTTTAACATTTGAAGAAACAAAAGCAAGAAATGTTGAAAATAACAAACAACTTACAGATATATTGAGTATATTCTCATTTATGTCAGTTGTTATAGGAGCTTTTGGAGTTTTAAATAATATAGGAATAAGTTTTATTCAGAGAAAAAAAGACTTAGCGGTTTTGAGTTCAGTAGGTATGAGTAAATTCCAAAGAAATAAAATGCTTATAATAGAGTCTGTTCTTACGGTAGTATGGTCAATAATTATTGTAACACCATTCTCTTATCTTGGTATGTCAATAATGAGTAAGATAAGTAAGTTATTAGGCTTTGATATGGAAGTTGTATTTAATATAAAATTTGTGCCTGTAATTTTCTTAGTGTCACTGGCAATAGTTTTAATAGCTACAATACCAGTATTATTTAAAAGTAAAAAACTATCCATTATAGAAGAATTAAAATATGAGTAGGAGGAAAAGAAATGAGAGCAATAGAAGTATTTGATTTAAATAAAAATTTCAAGGTAGGGAAAGAAGAAATAAATGTTCTTAAGGATTTAAACTTTTCTGTGGATAAGGGAGAATTTCTTTCTATAATGGGGCCATCAGGTTGTGGGAAATCTACACTTTTATATCTATTAGGAGGATTAGATAAACCTTCAAGTGGTATAGTAAATGTTAATGGAAAAGACTTAAGTAAATTAAGTGAAAAGCAAAAAAGTATAATGAAAAGAAGAGAGCTTGGATTTGTATTTCAGTTTTATAATTTAGTTCCTAACCTTTCTGTAGAAGATAATATTTTACTTCCAATAATTTTAGATGGAGGAAAGATAAAAGATTATTCACGTAAGCTTACTGAAATATTAGATAGAATAGAGATGAGTCATAAAAGAAAAGTGACACCTAGAGAATTGTCTGGTGGGCAACAACAAAGAGTTGCAATAGCTAGAGCATTAGTATTTGAACCAGATATAATATTAGCAGATGAACCTATAGGAAACTTAGATTCAAAGACAGGTACGGAAATAATGAGACTGTTTAAAAATATAAATAAAGATTTAGGAAAAACAATAATACAAGTTACCCATTCACAAGAATCAGCAGCTTATGGAACATCAATATTAAAATTGAGAGATGGAGAAATTGTAGTTAGAGAAGAAGTTGCATCGTAGCATTTTAATTTGGTTTAATTATTTTGCGGATTGTAATAGATGTAAGTTTAAATAAAACTTTATAAAGTTTAATGAAAAAGCAGCATTAAGCTGCTTTTTTATTTTATATAATATATTCTTATTGTTGTATACCTAAGTACATAGATACTTGAGTACCTGAGTACTCAGGTACTCAAGTATTCAACTATTAAATTAGATAAACTATTTTAAATCTTTTACGCCTGTTTCTAAAATTTCCATTTGCAATAAAGTTTGTTCATCAGTAATAGTTTTTTCTTTTCCATTTATAATAGCTTCGTATAAATCATCATAAACTCTTCCATAATCACCATTAACTGATTCAACTTTTTCTTCATGAGTTACGCCTTCATCATCTATATAAGTTAGAGTCCCGTAGTGTTCAAGAGTATCAATACCAAAATCTTTATTATCAGGCATATGGAATAGTTTTAAGTGTTCTTCTTGGCGATCTTTAGTTTGTTTAACGAAACATCCTTTTTTACCATATACAACAAAACTTGGTCTTTCTTTTAATCTAAAGTAACTAGATTTAACGGACACCTTTAAAATTCCATAATATAAATCTAAATCAAAATAATCGTTCATTCTTCCTGAACCTAATAATTGTCTAACATCATAATGAATGTCGTCAGGTTTTCCAAAATAGCTTATTACTTGATCTAAAGTATGGCAGCCATGTCCATATAAATAAGAAAAGTGAGGAATAAAATTAGTTACCGATTCAGGGACTTCAGGACGATAATAATCATAATGCATTTCAACTTCTAATAAATCTCCAAGTTTGCCTTCCTCAATAACTTTTTGAACTGTTAAGAAATCACTGTCAAAACGTCTATTTTGATACGCTTGAACAATTAATCCTTTTTCCTTTGCAAGTTCAAATATTTCTTTAGCTTGAGCTGATGTTTCCATAAATGGTTTTTCAACTAAGCAATGTTTATTATGTTCTAATACTATTTTTGCATATTCATAATGGGTGTCATGAAGCGTACAGACTACTATTAGTTGGATTTCCTCGTCATTTAATAATTCATCTAGGTTTGAGGTATAATTCACACCATCAATTCTAGCCCAGCTTTCATTTTTAGGATTTCTTTGATAAATTGTTTTAACTCTTATATTTTCTCTCTGTAAAACGAATGGTAGATGATATCTGTTAGTACTTTTACCATTTCCTATATAACCAATTGTAAGCATAAGAACCTCCTCAAAATATGATATACTTTATTCTAACATAAATTTAGTGTGAAGGTATTTGAGATAAAGTAGAGTAATTTGAAGAAAAAAGCTCTAAAGTGGTATAATTAAATGAAATATACTACTGAATTATGTTAATAATTATGATAATAAAGATTTTGTTGAGGTGTTTAAAGTTGATTGATAAAGCTTTGGAATTATTAGAAAGATATTTTGGATATAAGAATTTTAGAAGAGGACAAGAAGATATTATTAAAAATATAGTTAATAATAATGATGTATTAGCCATCATGCCTACAGGGGGAGGTAAGTCTATATGTTATCAAATTCCTGCACTTATGCTGGAAGGAATGACAGTAGTAATTTCTCCACTGATTTCTTTAATGAAGGATCAGGTTGATACTATTAAGGAAATGGGAATAGAGGCAGCTTATATAAACAGCTCATTGTCAACTAATGAGTTTAAAGAAGTATTAGATGGAATAAGAAGTGATAGATTTAAAATTATATATGTGGCTCCAGAACGACTTGAATCTTATGAATTTTTATCTATACTTGGGGAAAAAAATATATCACAAGTAGCTATTGATGAAGCGCACTGTGTTTCTCAATGGGGACATGATTTTAGAACAAGCTACAGAAAGATACCTTTTTTTATTAATAGCTTAAGGAATAGACCTATAATAACTGCTTTTACAGCAACAGCCACAAATGAAGTAAGGGAAGATATCATTAATATTTTATCTCTTAAGACTCCAAAAGTATTTATATCAGGCTTTGATAGAGAAAACCTTAAGATAACTATAGTAAAATCAGGTAGTAAAAAGGACTATCTTTTAGATTACATAAATAATCATAAAGAAGATTCAGGTATAATATATGCAGCTACCCGTAAAGAAGTAGATGCGGCTTATACATTACTTTTGAAGAAGGGTTTTTCTGTAGGAAAATATCATGCAGGTTTATCTGATAATGAAAGAGAAAAAAATCAAGAGGATTTTATCTACGATAGAGTAAATATAATGGTGGCTACAAATGCTTTTGGTATGGGAATAGATAAATCTAATATTAGATACGTTATTCATTACAATATGCCTAAAAATATAGAAAGCTACTATCAAGAAATAGGTAGGGCAGGTAGAGATGGTTTAGATAGTGAATGTGTATTGTTATTTACTCCTGGAGATGTGCAAACTCAAAAGTATCTAATTGAAATGAGTATAGAAAACCCTGAGAGAAAAAGTAATCAATATAAAATGCTTCAATATATGGTTGATATGATTCACTCTAATGATTGCTATAGAAGATTTATACTTAACTATTTTGGAGATGAGTATCCTAAGGATTGTAACAATTGTAGTAATTGTGAAAGTGAAGGAGAAATAGTTGATAGAACCTTAGATGCTCAGAAGGTTTTATCCTGCATATATAGAATGAAGAGAAGCTTTGGTTCTACAATGATTGTAGATGTACTTAGGGCATCGAAGAATAAGAAACTTCAAGAGTTTAAGTTCAATGAATTATCTACCTATGGAATAATGAAGGAGTTCTCCAAAGACGATTTGAAGAATTTTATAAACACTCTTATTTCTCATGGATATATGGATATGGTAGAGGGAACTTACCCAGTTATTAGATTAAATGATAGGTCTATAAAAGTATTAAAGGGAGAAGATCAGGTTAAATTCAAAGAAATCAAGGTGGAAAGAGTATTTAAGCTTGACGATTCATTATATGAAGAACTTAGAACTTTAAGAAGAGAGATTTCGGAGAGAGAGGGAGTTCCTCCTTACATAATATTCCCTGATGTAACATTAAAGGATATGTCTATAAAACATCCAGTTAATAAAGAGCAAATGCTTTTAATATCTGGAGTAGGTGAGGTTAAGTATAATAAATATGGTGAGGAATTTGAAAAGCTAATACTAAAATATTTAGAGAAAAATAGAGCTATTTTAGATGATGAGGTGTGTTATGTTTCAACTGATGAAAGATTATTAGAAGAACTAATAAAGGTTAGAAATGCTATAGCTAAAAAAGAAAATCAACTTCCTCAAGCTGTAATAGCTAAAAACACATTAAAAGAAATAAGTGGAAGGTATCCTAGAGATACAGATAACTTAAAGGATATAACAGGTCTTGGACCTAAGAAAATAGAAAGATATTCAGAGAAGATATTAGAAGTAGTGAATAACTATGTATTAGAAAATGGTATTGAAGTTAAGTGGAGAGATAAAAAGAGAAGTAAGCTGATAATAGATGGTGAGCATAGAAAACAGGATGAAATTGCCATAGATATGCTTAAGGAAGGAAAGGAACTTCAATATATTTCCCAGGAATTAGAGGTTTCAATATCTACCGTGTTAGGTTATGTTACTGACTATTTAGAGTCAGGAAGAGAACTAAACTTTAACTTAGATATAAGAGGGTTATACACAGAAGAGGAGAGAGCTTTAATTATAAATGAGTGCAGAAGCTCGGGTTACAGCTCTATAAGTTCAATAAAGAGAAAACTTCCTGATAACATAAAATATGAGAGTATAAGGGCAGTTATTTTGGATGAATACTATCTTAAAGACAAGGTTTAATGGAAGGAATGGGATTATGAATATAGATTCAAAGATACTTACGCCTAAGGTGAGTATAGCGCCTATGGTGGACAGAACAGATAGACACTTTAGATATTTTGCTAGAATTATTACTAAAAAAGCTTTGTTATATACAGAAATGGTAACAGCACAAGCTATAATAAATGGAAAAAGAGATAGGTTATTAGATTTTAATCCATTTGAGAAGCCTATTTCCTTACAGATTGCAGGTTCTACTCCAGAAGATGTATATAATGCGGTTAAGATAGCTGAAGATTGGGATTATGATGAAATAAACTTAAATGCAGGTTGTCCTTCTGATAGAGTTGCGGGAAATGAGATGGGAGCATGCCTTATGGCTTATCCTGAACTTGTACGAGATATGATTAAAGCTATGAAAGAAGCTACTAAGAAACCTGTAACACTAAAACATAGAATAGGAATTGAAGGGAAAAATATATTACCAGCTAGTTTTGAGAGAACTTTGTTAGATAGATATGAAGACATGATAGGATTTATAAATAAGGTTGAAGAAGCTAATCCAGATAGATATACAATACATGCAAGGATAGCTATTTTGGAGGGGTTAAGTCCAAAAGAGAACAGAGAAATACCTCCATTAAGATATGAAGAGGTATATAAAGTTAAAGAAGAAAAACCTAATCTACAAGTAGAAATTAATGGCGGAATAAAAACTATAGAAGAAATAGAAAAACATTTAAATTATGTAGATGGTGTTATGATAGGAAGAGCTGCTTATGATAATCCTATTATTCTTAGAGAAGTAGATAAATTCTTTAAAGGTGGCGGGATTAATAACATATCAAGAAGAGAAATAATAGAAGAATTTATTCCTTATATTGAAGACCTTGAGAAGAATGGAGAAAATCCTCATGTAGCCTTAACTCATACTTTAGGACTATTTTTAGGTGCTAAAGGGTCAAAATTATGGAAGCAGATAGTTTCACCAGCTAGTTCTAAGAATATAAAAAGATCCGAATTACTTAAAGAAGGGATAAAAAACTTACCAGAGGAATCTCTTGATAGTAGAATTTAAATTAGTTTTGGGAAGGTGCTTAAGCAATGTCATTAAGTTAGTCATTGAACATATTTGATAATTTATGCAGAGGATATCTACCGGAATATAAGATACCCTCTGCACTTCTTTTCTT
>NZ_JAKGTG010000049.1:0-21071 GCF_022324845.1 Clostridium sp. YIM B02506 | reverse complement strand
ATCATAGGAGTTTTTTTCTGCTCAGAGCTAAAGCCTTTTTGTCCACCGGCATAGCCGGAGGTTTTCTAGACAAAAAAATCGCCCCTACACAAACAATGTGTAGGGGCGAATTATATATCGCGTTACCACCCTAATTCATTAACATGTCACCATATTAATCTCATCAAGTACAATTATACTCTAGTTCTGTAACGTGAACAAACGTCATAGCATCATCTACTTAAATATAGAATCCGTATGAGGCTCCAAGACTTGTTTCATTAAAACTTTCACCATTCCTTCTCACCACCAGGAATTCTCTGTAAGCTTCCATAATAACTACTCTTCTCTTCATAGCTTTTGATTTACTCAAAGTATATTAAATCAAAATTCAGTTGTCAAGGGGGTTTTTATTTTGAAAATAAGTTTTTTATTGCATTAAATACATCTGAAAAGAATTGTCCTATCTTTGCAAATAATCCTTTTGCTTCTTCGCTAGTTAGCTTATCCTTTAATTGATTTGTTACATCATTTAATTGATCCTTTATACTGTTATAATCAAGATCTAGATTGTTTATTTTACTCATTAATGTCTTTATACTAGCTATATCTTCACTAGATAATTTATCTTTATAATCTTTAACAGCATTATCAACAATTTTGTTAACTTCTTCTTCTGTCTTAGGCTTTTCCTTTATTACTTTTTTCTTTATATCATTCATTAAATTAGAAGCATCATCTTGACCTATTTTTTCAGCTACATCTCCCGTAGTTACTAACTCTTCATTTGCTGCTTCTTTTTTATTTTCATCTATTTTTTGTCCTGAAGTACTGTTTTCAAATCCTTTTAATATCCCAGTTAATGCTGCTGTTCCAGATACTTCAAAAGGCGCTGCTGCTACAACATTAGCATTTTCAATTCCTGCTGTAATTAAAGCATTTTTTATCATTCCATCATTAACCCAAGTAAGATTGTTTGTACTTACCTTTATACCACCCTTACTTGTAGGTTCAACATAAGAACAAGATATTGCTCTATTACCAAGCTGAGCCTGAGTTGCAACCTTCCCTAAGTATGTATGCTCCTCTTTTGATGTAACCTCCAATAAGTTAACTTCATTTTTCTTAACACCAAAATACTTTAACATGTCATCTTTTTGAGCCCCAGTTAAATCTGCCCCTAAAGTTACAGACTTAAAAGAATCTGCATGAGCAGTAATTCCTGTAAATCCAGTAACAAAGGCACCTAAAGCCATGGATGATATAATAAGCTTATTTATAAATGATTTCATCTTCATAATTTTTATTCTCCTTTTAATAAACTTCTCTTTTTTGATTATAATATAAACAAGTTAATTTTTACTTAGAATAATCTTACAATAATATTAATAATTTTACTTAACACTTTTAATAGTTGTTGGTTCAAATCTATACTTTTGTTCAACATTAGGATACTTAATCTTGTCTACTTCACTTAAAAACATATCAACAGGCCTTGCATAAACTCCGCAATCTCCATATAAAGCCTTATAAATTACTAGCTTTTCTCTAGTTTCCGAATGCTCAGCTACATCTAAAACTAAATATAAATCCCCTTTAAAATGTTTAAATATCTTCCCCTTATACTCTGATAAATTTATTTTCTGCATTTTACTTCTCCTAAAAGTTATTTTGAGAGAAGCATTTTAACTACTTCTCTCTAATCATTTTACTACTTTTGACTGTATCTTCAAGCGCTACGTCAAAATCACTATAAAGGATCTATTCTTCAGGAAAAGGATTAGACTGACGCTGAGAATCGCGTCTACCAGAATAAAGTGCGTCCTTTGCATTACCTTCTAAGGATTTAAGATTTTTATGTTTTGAACCTTCATCATAGCTGTTTGAAAAGCCTGTTTTGTTAAGTGGTACTTTATTTATGTTTTTCATAAGTTCTCCTTCTAATTAAACGTATTTATTACATAGTTTGCTTCACTCAGCTTCATTAGATTCATCTTACATTATTATTTTTTGTAACTAAAATACATTTCAAATAGCGTATATCAACAAAAGGGCCCATATCAACATTTTCATCAGTGATATGAGCCCTTTTCTTATATATTATTATCTTTTAATTAATGGAAATGCTATAACATCTTTTATGGTATGAGAACTGGTAAGAAACATTATCATTCTATCAATACCTATTCCTAAACCTCCAGTTGGGGGCATACCAGTATCTATAGCAACCGCAAATTCTTCATCCATTGGACTAGCTGTTTCAAGGCCTGCTCTTAGTTTTGATGCTTGTTCATGCAAAAGTACTCTTTGTTTTAATGGATCATTAAGTTCAGAATAAGCATTTCCAAGTTCAACGCCGTAAGCATAAGGTTCGAACCTTTCAATTAAATCAGAGTTATTTCTATGAATTTTACATAGTGGAGAAGATTCTTCTGGAAAATCTATAACAAAGGTTGGTTGTATTAGATTCTTTTCAGAATAAGCTTCAAATAGATTAACTATTAATTCCCCCTTTGAACATTCATCTATAACTAATCCCTCGTTTTGACTTTCTATTAAGAATCCATTGTCGTTAATGCTTTTGATTATTTCTTCCTTTGTAAGTGTCTCAACGTCAATTCCTGTATCCTTTTTTACAAGGTCACACATTTTCTCTCTTTTCCAAGGAGCTTTAAAATCAATTTCTACATCTCCATACTGAATTTTTGTTGTTCCATTAACTTTGTTAAATACATAATCATATATATTCTCCATGAGCCTCATCATGTCATTATAGTCAGCATAAGACATGTAACATTCAAATAAACTAAATTCCGGATAATGGGTTCTATCAATTCCCTCATTTCTAAAAGCTCTTGCAAAGGTATAAACTCTTTCAATTCCTCCAACTATAAGCCTTTTTAAATATAATTCTGGAGAAACATTCATATATACATTACAATCCAATGCATTAACAAAGGTTTCAAATGGTTTTGCTTCCCCTCCACCATATTTAGTATCTAAAATAGGAGTATCCACCTCAATAAAATTTATATTATTTAAATATTCCCTGATAGCTGTTATTGCTTTTGAACGTTTAATAAATCTTTCCTTAACATCCTCATTCATTATCATATCCAATGAACGATGTCTTTGTCTTAGGTCAGCATCTTGTATACCATGATATTTTTCTGGAAGTGTTCTAATGGATTTTGATAATAATTCAAACTGTTTTACTCTTATAGTGATTTCACCTGTTTGAGTCTTAAATACAGTTCCAGTAGCTCCAATAATATCACCTACATCAATTAATTTTAAGATTTCATAACTTTCAGCACCTAAGACTTTTTTACTTAAGAATATCTGTATATTTCCTTTTTCATCTATAATATTCCCAAATGTAGCATTGCCCATCCTTCTTATCAGCATAACTCTTCCTGCTAATGTGAATTCTTGTTCTTCTTTTATATTTTCAAAGTTATCCAAAATATCCTTAGTATGAGTTGTATCTTTGTAGCTATAAGGATACGGATTAACTCCTAACTCATAAAGTTTATTTAACTTTTTAACTCTTTCAGCTACAAATTCATTTGAATCTGGCATTATTTTTTCTAAGTTTTCTATACTTTCAAATTCTTTATACATTTTAGTTATACCACCTTTAAATATTTATTTATAATCTAATAAACTTTTAAACAAATAAAAAAACCTTCACCTCCAAGAATTTAATCTTGAGGACGAAAGTTATATATTCGTGGTACCACCTCAGTTTATCCATATGTCGCCATATAGACCTTTTCAAGTACATAATTAAATATACTCTATAACTTATAACGGGTTATACCGTCACAGCCTACCTCTGAAACCAGACTCGGTGTGCAACTCTGAGACCTTCTTCAATAAAAAACTCCTTGCTCATTCTCATCTTCTAGAGCTCTCTGTAAATTCATCTATTTATCTACTCTTCTCTTCATAGTCTTTAAAAAATTATAACACTAAAAAGTTGTATATGTCCATACTTCGAATCACTACTATTATTAAACAAAAAAAATTATTATAGTGCATAAAGTATAACTTAAAATTTATTGGCAACATATGGTATAATCGACTTGAAAGGAAGTGTATATATGATAAACAAACCTATAAATACAGCAATTGCATTTGCACTTGCATTTTTGCTAAGGGGAATTACATATTCAATAGGGAAATTTGACTTTACTAACTCTACTTTATTTTCATTTAAAAGTTTTTTTGATTTTATAATTTTATTCCTGTATTATTTACTTTTTTTATTTATTATAAATAAAGTTACAAATAAAAATGGCGTAACTTACAATGGTAAGTTAATAAAAGATATGCAGAAAAATGGCTTGAAGATTTATTTAGACGGAGAATATGAAGAAATTACAATAAAATCTGATAGTGAGATGTTTGTTTTAGTAAGATTTATAAATGAAGACAATGGAATGAGAGGATTATCAATAAAAAGAATTTAATTATCTAAAACACCACGCTATTCAAAGGAATTAGTGGTGTTTTTTCTTTAGATATATGCATGTCGTGACTAACTTTTTAATTTTGATAGAAAGCATTTGGAAATATATGCTACAATTATTTTATAAGAGTATTAATAAAGGAGCTCTAATTTATTATGAAAAAGATACTTTTTTTAACAATATCAATAGTATGTCTACTTATGCTTTCTGGCTGTAGAAATATTAACAGTGTTGTTTTGAGAGGTTCCTATCAAAGCGAAAGAACTTCTGATGGATACATTGTCCAAATTTCAATATACTCTGATGAAAATAGTTTTGTGGAATACATTGATAATAGAGAGGTTAACAAGGGCACTTTTGATATTATAGAAGGCAAAAAATATAACTTAGTTGGAGATAATCAAAATATTGAAATAAACTTAGATAAAAATAATTCTTTTGAAATTACTATGAAAAAAGTTAATGATGGAAATCCAATTTTAATGAAGAACTTCGGTGATCTTCCAATAAAATTCGATTCACGTTTTAATGATACTGAAGAATACGAAAAACTACTAGAATAGTTACTTGAAAGGATCTGATATTATTACTAAGGTTAAAAAAATTACTATTTTGGGATTAGTTTCTCTCTTAATACTTATCATAATAGCTTTTGCTTCACCTACTAAACTAAATGGTCGATGGTATTTGTATAATGGAAATGATATAAATACTGATTCTAATATAAAAAATCAACTTAACTCAAAAGATTATATAAAATTTTCAAATAGGACTATGGAGAGCTTTCAAAGTGATGGTAAAAATGGCATATCTGAGATGAAAGTCCTAGGAAATAAAATGCATGTTGGCGATGCAGTATATAAATATGATATAAATAAACGTGGAGAACATAAAATCTTAGTTTTAGAATTGATAGGCTTTGATAACGGTCACTTAAAAGAGTCAATTGAAAGTGGTGAGAAGTTTATATATGTATTTGAAAAAAGTATTGATTTTGAATAATAGAGTTTTAGGAGATTTAATGTATAACAAAATTTGTGATAGTTGAATTCTTTATTATTTACATAATATGCTATAATTTATACACAGAAATAAATACAAATATATAAGGAGTTATACTATGAAAGAATTCAGAAACCCAAGAAACATTCATGAACCAGTTGCTGATTATACACATCAAGTCGAGGTTTCAGGACAGGCTCGTTGGTTAGTTATGTCTGGACAGATTGGAAAATATAACGATGGCCCTATTCCAGAAGATCCAATAGAACAAATAGAAATAGCTATGGATAATATTGTGAAGAATTTGGAAGCATCCAATATGGAAGTTAAAGATCTAGTAAAAGTAGTTTTTTATTTAGTTGGGAATATTGATAATTCCAAACGAGTTGAAGCTGTTTCAAAAGTACTGCAAGGTCATAAACCATGTATGACCTTATTATATGTAGCTTCTTTAGCTAATCCATCTATAAAAGTAGAAATTGATGCATGGGCCTGTTCTGATAATTAACTTAAAAATAGCTGCTTTTGAATTCAAAAGCAGCTATTTCATTAGCTAGGTTGTCCTGACTATATTTTTACTTACGCAAATTTTTTATTGCATATTTTTATATGATTTTTCTAAAAGATTTATAAAAAGTGTCTTCTCTTCTTCACTCATACCTTCCAGTAGCTGCTTTTCAGAATCTTTAAAAACTTTATCTAAGCCTTCCATAATTCTATTTCCCTTGTCAGTTACTTGAATTTTCATGGCACGACCATCTTCACTATCAGTATAACGAATAATAAAACCATTTTTCTCAAGCCCATTTAATAAACTGGTTACTGAAGGTCCACTAAGTTCCATCCTCTCCTGCAAAAACTTTCGGCTAATATTTACACCTTCATAAACACTTCTTCTTATTGCACCTAAAAGTCTAGCCTGCTGATTAGTTATTTCATATTCAGCTAATTTTTGATCATTTAAATAACGTAATCTATGATCTATGCCTCTAATATAAAAATCTGCACTAGGTTTTCCTCTATCTTTATGCATTTATTTCTCTCCTTTCCAATTAGGTTTAATTCTAATTTCAGTATATAAGTAGAATTCTACCTCGTCAACAAAAAAGAAGTCGCCACGAATTAAATCTGTGATGACTTCCTAATTCTTTTATAAACTTAAAAACTTTTCAAATCTTTCTCTAACCTTTTCTTCACCTAATATCTGCATTATTGTGTAAAGATCTGGTGTGTTAGTTCTATGAGCTAAAGCTATTCTAACTGCTCCTGCAACATCAGAAATCATACCTTTATATTGGTCAGGATTTGCTTTAAATTCTTTTCTGTTAGCGCAGTAACCAAGGTTTGCTCCAATTACCTTTAAATCTTCAAACCAAGCTTCTTGACTTCCAGCATTGAAGTTAAATTCATTTTTATAAACTTCAATTATTGCCTTAGCTGCTTCTATTGTAAGTCCTTTTGGAAGTTCTACTTGTTCCAAAGTTTCTTTATAGAATAACTCATCAAAGAAGTAGAAAATCTTTTCTTTAACTTCATCCCATTTAGCAAAGTCTTTTCTTGGTTTTGGACCTTCTTTATCTATGTTGAAAATCTCTTTTGACATCTCTTCATTTTCTGTAACTAATTTATACATTTCTTCATCAAATTCTTTAGCCCAAGCTATGTAGTTATCATAAACATCTGAAGCCTTCATTAAAGCTATACGATCTTTAGCAACATCATTTAACTTAACTAAATCAAATAAAGCTCCGCTTTTACCCATTTTTTCTAAGTGAATTTCAAACTCATGATAATCTGTTGTAGGATTTTCAGCTCTCCATTCTTCAAAAGTTGAATTAACTATGTTTAATAGATACTCAATTACTGTTACTGTAGGATATCCCACTTCTTTGTAATAAGATACAGCAGCTTCAGCATCTTTTCTCTTTGAAAGCTTTCTCTTAGATCCGCCATCTTGCTTCATTATTGTTGGAATATGAGCATATCTTGGAGCTTCAAAACCTAAAACTTCAAATAGTTGAACATGTATAGGAAGTGATGATAACCACTCTTCCCCTCTTATTACATCTGTAGTTTTCATTAAATAATCATCTATAGCATGAGCAAAGTGATAAGTTGGAAGTCCATCACCTTTTATAATAACTATATCTTGATTGTTTTCTGGGAATGATATATCCCCCTTTATTAAATCATGAAACTCTACTCTTTTTTCTGGATTTCCTGGAGACTTTAATCTTATAATATATTTCTCTCCATTTTCAATTCTCTTTAATGCTTCCTCTTCAGTTATATCTCTAAACTTAGCATATTCTCCATAATATCCTGGAGTTATTTTATTTGCTGCTTGTTTTTCTCTAAGTTCAGCTAATTCTTCTGGAGTTGCAAAACATGGATAAGCTAATCCTTTTACAAGTAAATCTTTTGCAAAAGTATTATATATATCAGCTCTTTGACTTTGTCTATATGGACCATATTCTCCTTTAAATGTTTCTTGGCCTGTCATGCCTTCACTAAAGTCCATTCCAAAATTGTGCATAGTTTTTATAGTGTCTTCTATAGCACCTTGAACTTCTCTTTTTTGGTCAGTATCTTCTATTCTTAAATAGAAAACCCCTTCTGTTTGGCTTGCTAATCTTTCATTAATTAGGGCAGCATATACTCCACCTATATGTTGAAATCCTGTTGGACTTGGTGCATATCTAGTAACCTTTGCACCTTCTTTTAAACTTCTATTAGGATATTTATTAGTATAATATTCTCTTGAATTCTTAACCTCTGGGAATATTATCTCTGCTAATTTTTCAAAACTCATTACTACATCTCCTTTGAATATAAATATAATTACACACCTATGCCCTGTAGAAGCGTTCCTTAGCTTCATTAAAGTCTTTTAAAGAAAGATTAGAACAACATCTACAGTATAAACGTGCATAAAAAATAAAAGCCTCCCGTCCTAAAACTACTTAGGACGAAAGACTAATTCCGCGTTACCACCTAAATTGATTAATTTCTTAATCCACTTAATTTATCTTTAAGGGAATAACCCCATAAATATACTACGCCAAAAGGCTTTCTATCCACTGCTCCAAAGCTTCCTTCAATGGTTTTAAATGCCGGGCTTTCACCTTCCCCAAGCTCTCTAAGATTTAAAATATCATCTACTCTTCTTTATCATTGCATTTTCTTTAATTATTTACAAAATACAAATCAATTATACATGGGTAGCAGGTGGATGTAAAGTTTTTTCTAACCTTAGCTATTTCTTTTAATACGCTTTAAGTTGTATATGTTAGATGCACCTGTAGTTATCCCTGCTATGCAAGCACCTAATCCATAAACAGTTCCTGTAGCTACTCCTATTATTCCAACCCCTAATAAAACACCGCCTATTCCAAGACCTACAACAGATCCTGCTTTAGCTATTTTCTTGTTTGGAAAAGTTCCATTACCAGCTTTTTTAGAAATTTCATAGTATTTTTTAGTATGTTCCTTTACATCAAATTTTTTCAAAACACAACCTCCTATTCAAAGATATCATCTATTAAATTATCAATCATAAACGCAAATACTCTTTTGCCATCACACAACATATTATCCTTTTGAGAGACTGTAGATAACATTGCAAACAAAAGAGAAATAGCTAAATCTTCTTCAACTTTTAAAGAAAGAAATGGTTTATTAATCATAAATTTAGCACCAATATGGCTTCTATCTGCCATCTCACTTCTTTGCTCAGTATTAAGTTTATTATAAAAGCTTAAAAAATCAGGATTATTTACATCATACATAAAACTACTTTGACTATATTCAAGATATATTTCTTTCAATGCATCAGCAACTCCATATTTATTTTTCTTTTGAGAAATTTTTTCTTCTACAGTAGCATAGAGTTTTTCTAATGTATTTTTTAACACCTCATAAAATAATGCTTCTTTACTATCAAAAAAACTATAAAATGACCCCTTTGAAATACCAATGTTTTGACAAAGAATATCTACACTAGTTTTCTTATATCCATACTTTTGCCAATTTATTTTGCACTCTTCTATTAACTTTTCATTAATAATCTTCTTTTCATCTCCAGTAAATCCTTTTGGCATAATAAATTGCCTCCTTATAATATATGACTAAATATTTTTATATAGTCATATATTATCCCTTTAATAGCGTATTGTCAACAAATAAAAAAAATAGCCTGTAGATCTCATTTGAGAAATACAAGCTATACTAATCTTTTATTTAATTAAACTTTAGTAATCTTTATACTTGTCATTTTTATCTTTTTCTATCTTCTTTTCCTTAATTCTAGATACTATAGCCCAAATAAGCATTCCTACAGATCCAAGTATAACTCCAGCCCATAATAAGATAAACAAAGCTCCTATAAAAAAGGCAATATCCATATATTCACCCCTATTTTATGACTACAGCTGTTCCATAAGCCACCATCTCAGCGGCACCTTGTACAATTGAAGAAGATGCTAATCTCATTCCTATAATAGCATTAGCTCCCATAGCTTCAGCTTCATCAACCATTCTACCAACAGCTATTTGCCTAGCTTCATCCAACATTTCAGTGTAACCTTTCATTTCTCCACCAACTAAATTTTTAAAGCCAGCCCCGATATCTTTACCTATGTTTTTACATCTTACTGTACTTCCTTTTACATATCCCTTTATCTCTTCTATCTCTTTTCCTGGAACATTTTCTATTGTTAGTATTAACATACTTTTACCTCCTAGCACTTATATTATTCGTTATATAGTATTCCATCTTTTCTTTAATATCTATATATAAATTAATACGCAACTGGAGCAAGAAGTATTCTTCCTGAGCCTCTATATACATTAACTAAACCTTCACCAGAAACAGCTGAACCTATTAAACTCTTACCTGATTTTTCAACTCTAAGATCTAAGGTATCTGACCAAGCTACTGCATAGTTACCATCAATTTTAACTTCATCTTTCTCAACTATAAGCTCTACTAGCTCATCTCTTGGAACAGGACTTTCTAAAACTGCAACGCCTTTTCCTTTAAGACATAAATTAAACAGACCTTCCTTTGCTAATAAAGCTGATGATATATTAGTTCTAGCTACTACTTTTTGTTGAACAGTAGATTCACAAGCTAAAAATAATCCATCATCTAAAACCATGCCTCCCCAGTCTTCTACATTTTCTAAAAGAATATGTTTATAAGTTGGCTCTAACATCAATAATCCATTTCCTTGATACTTAGGCTTAATTGCTGATTCTTTTGTAACTTTTGAAGATAAAGCTTTACCAAACAAATCACCAAGTCCCTTTACATCGGCACCCATAGTGACATTTCCTGCTGTCCATTGCATTGCCCCTGCACTTATAACATAAGCATTTCCCTTAAGCTCAATAAGAACTTGTCTTCTTCTTATATTCATTTGTGATGCATAATAAGAATTAATAGCTGTTTGAAAGTTTACACTTAAGTCCTTTTTGTATTCAAGAACTTTTATATCCCCTTTCGATTCCACAATTTCAATATTATCGTTTTCATAGAGATTTTTGTAAGTTACCATATTCTCATACCTCCTTAAATTTCCATCATATCAATTATATAGTTTTTTTAATGTTTTTACTATCAGATTTATTATATTAACATAAACTTGACATATGATTAATATCTAATCTATATTTAGTACATAGATAGACAAATTTCTTCACATACTAACAATAATGTGAGAAGTCTAAATTTTTACTTTTTGAGGTGTTGTTTATGGAAAATGTTTTTGATTATGAAGATATACAGCTGATACCAAATAAATGCATAGTTAACAGTCGTTCAGAATGTGACACCACTATAACTCTTGGTGGACATACCTTTAAACTTCCTGTTGTTCCAGCAAATATGCAAACTATTATAGATGAAAAGATAGCTACTTACTTAGCTGAAAATGGCTATTTCTATATTATGCATCGTTTTAATCCTGAAAAAAGAGTTGATTTTATTAAGGAAATGCAAGGTCGTAATTTAATTGCGTCTATAAGTGTTGGAGTTAAAAGTGAAGAGTATAAATTTATTGAAAAGCTAGCTGATGAAAAACTTTGCCCTGAATTTATAACAATTGATATAGCTCATGGTCATTCAAATGCAGTAATAGATATGATCAAGCACATCAAAGCTCTTTTACCTAAAAGCTTTGTAATTGCAGGAAATGTAGGAACTCCAGAAGCAGTGAGAGAACTTGAAAATGCTGGTGCTGATGCAACTAAGGTTGGAATAGGTCCGGGTAAAGTATGTATAACTAAAATAAAAACAGGTTTTGGTACTGGTGGATGGCAATTAGCTGCTCTTCGTTGGTGTTCAAAAGCTGCAAGTAAACCAATTATAGCAGATGGTGGTATCCGTACTCATGGTGATATAGCTAAATCAATTAGATTTGGAGCATCTATGGTTATGATAGGTTCATTATTTGCAGGTCATGAAGAGTCACCTGGAGTAACTATGGAGAGAGACGGAAAGTTATATAAAGAGTACTTTGGTTCAGCATCAGAATTCCAAAAAGGTGAAAAGAAAAACGTTGAAGGTAAAAAGATGTTTGTTGAATATAAAGGCTCATTAAAAGATACCCTAGTAGAAATGCAACAAGATCTTCAATCTTCTATATCTTATGCAGGTGGAAATAAACTAGATGCTATAAGAAATGTTGATTATGTTGTAGTTAAGAACTCTATTTTTAATGGGGATAGAGTTTACTAAAATAATTTATGATTAAAGAGATTAAATATTAGAAGTAATTTTTGCTCCAACTATGATGATTATCGTAGTTGGAGCATTTTTTTGTAAACAACTTCTCTTATACTTGTTAATTACTCTACTTGTATAATGTTTTTATATATTCTATCTATTTAATTGCTAAATATATGAAAATCACTATTATAACTAATAACATTACTGTCATACCTATAACTTTTTTCTTTTCTTCGTTATTAGAATCTTTATATTTATCTAATATTGAAATTATAAACACACTAATAAGTCCTATAGAAGCTATAAAAATTAACATCCCCCTATACTTTAGTAAACTTGGTATACAATTGTAACTTAAGAGGTACATTAGAATAGCAATACTAGACATTAGGCATAAAATATTTACATACACCAAATTTTTAGAAGCATTTTTATTAATTAATTTAATAACCTCCATTATTAGTGCTACTATTATTCCAATAACTACAGCTACCTGTAAATTTTTAGTGAAGTAATTACTCGCAAAAAAACTTATTCCAGCTAATAGCATTGGATGAACTATATATTTATTATTCTTCATTTTATCCCCTCTTAGTTCCATCATTTGTGCCTGCAACACACTATTAAAATACAGTTATTTTATAAAATCATCAATTCTTACATCTATTGAAACTTTCTCATTCCCCTCAACTTTATCTAACACCATTTTGATTAATTTTTTATAATCTTTTAATCCAGCGTTAATAGTTATCTCTTTTCCTCCAAAAATTCCATATCCTATCCTAGCAGCTTTAAAAATACCCTTAGGATTCAATACATATATCCTTATTACTTCATTCCACGGTATTTCTTTTCTTATTCGCCTTAGTGGATTAACATATACAATTTTATCTTTTTCTACTTTAAAATACTCGAAAATAGCAAATAAATAGAAGATTAAACAAACAATAAATGAAATTGCCCCAAATATTATATATTCTGATTTCTGCATTTTATATGGTAGATATAAAAATATTAAACCTATTAATACTATACTTGGGATGAATCTTTTCTTATTTTTAAATTTCATTTAGTCACCCATTCCCATCCAAACTTTTTATAAACACTTACGTTCCAACTATTAAGCTTTCTACTACTAAATCAAGATTTGTTGTTATTTTATAACTATATCATTTTTTACTGTTATTTGTTTCCTCAAAATTATAATATCTATTTGCTTTTTAGTATTGCAGCTATAATTATAACTATTACACATAATATCATAAACGATAGCAGTGCGATCATTAAAACACCATTTTTTCGACTAGATACTTTTATATAATAAATTGCACTAATAATCATCACAACACTAATTATTACAACAATTAAAGCAATAACATATCCTTGTAAATATAAGAATTCAGGGTACTTATGTGTAATAAGCTCATTCATAAAAAGAGTTACACATAACATTAACGCTAGTATACTTATTTTTATGAAACCTTATTATAATTATTTTTTTGCCTTCTACAATATATACTGTTGTTCCTATAAATACTGCAACTAAAAATAAAACCCTAAATTTAGTTCGAATATTGTTTAAACAAAAATATCCAAAGAGTCCACCAATAATTGATAATATCAACATGAGTGATTTTTTATTTCATATCCCCTTTTATAGTATTGGAAAACTTAACCATCGATTAGTTATTTTATTTGTAGCCTTATTTTTATTTATAAAGGATCTATACACTAAATTTCACTACTTTAAATAAATCATATAGTCTGAGATGTAAATAACATAATAGTAATAATATCTATTTTCGTTTTACTTCATAAACTATTCTATAAATAATAATAAAAAGTATAAGCGCAAAATAGCTTGTTAATGATACTATTACAAGAAGCAAACCGTACTTGTCTATTAAAATTGGATATCCTCTAAATATTATCATAGTTATAGACATTGTTACCCCCGCTACTACTAATAATATTGTGACAATTGCATTATATCTTATACCAAATCCCTTTTTTCCATCTTTATACGTTCCGAATATTGCAAGAGAACATGCTATTACAAAAATTAATACTATTGCTTGTACAGAAATATTTTCTATTCCTATATTTCTTATAACAATTTGTGTAATAAATAATACAAGTAGTGTTATGATACTATATCCTATACTATTTTTTTGCATTTTATCATCCCTTTTGAGTATTATACTCTAATTAGTTACTTTTTCTTCTATAATCGTAATCTAAAATTATATAGTGTTTATGAGGCTTAAGGGCCCTTTTAGGCTTGAAATTTTAATATTCTACAACTTCTCTATCAATAATATATTTTGTTTACCGCTACTATTTATTTATATCAAACTTGTTTATATCTTCAATAATATTAAGTACCAAAGATTTATCAAAATCGTTATTATACATAAATATTAAATTATTTTCATCATATATTTCTATACCTCTTATTGTTAATTTATTTATATTACCCTAATGTTCTTCGTGAATAGTTTCTATAATTTATCACCTCAATACCGGCTTCATTAATTCTAACTAAAGTTACATATGAAGTTTTAAACGCCTCTATATTTACTAACCTCTTGTATTTGCTAGCTTTTTAATAAATATTTTTTTAAAATGAATTAGAAAAATTGCTCCTGATGCAAAAAGTATTTCATGTGAAATGACCTTATCATTAATTTCAAAAAATTCGTCATAAGAAAAATCATCAAATCCATATCGAAACTCTCTATATTGTGAACTTTCATTTTCAATCTTTTTATAATCTAATAATATTTTTTCAATTCCTACATAATCTATTTGCCATTCCATTAATTCATTATATATAATCAATGAAACTTTAACAGGGTCAACATATCCATACTTTCCATGCAATATTTCGATTTTTTTTAATTTATAATCATGAAAATTCTCTTCTTTACTATATATACCAAGAAATTTTTTGCTAAATCTATGCTTTATTTTTTCAAATGATGCCGAATATTCTTCTATGTTTTTTCTCCATTGCTTTTCAGCTAATTCTCGTCTTTCCTTAATTCCACTATTAATCTCATCCCATAATTCATCAGTAAAATACCTCACTAATTCAAATCCCCCTATTTTTTAGGTTTAAAATTACTTTTATATGAAGCATAAGCAAGTGCAACCAAACTCAGCCCAATAAATAGTACTATAATTATAGATAGGCATACAGGTTCATACGCATTTGAAATACCTGCATATTTTTCATCTAATTTATCAAGAACAATAACCGTTCCTAATAGTAAGGTTATTAATGTTATCATTGCATATAGGTAAGATTTTTCTTTTTTACTCATTTTATAGTTTTTAATCATTATAAATCCTGTTATCATACATAACATCATTATCCCCCCAAGAGCAGGTAACGGAATATCTTCTATTCCTGCTGTTCTGATAACAAACAATATAACTGATACTATAATAATCCCCCATGGATTTTTATTTTTCATAACTTCTCCTTTATTTTTTGTATATATTTTAATATCTAATTATTACTTTACATTATGTACATAAGCTATGAACCTATCTTCTTTAAATTTAAAGTTTGAATCTAAATAAGGTACTAAATTTGCTTTATTTAGTATGATCCTTATCCTATAACTACTATAGTGCAAAGTATTTCTAAAATTACACAATATACAAGATATTATTAACAAATTACGAATAAGATTTATGTTTCTATAATTCATGCGAACTATGGAAATATAATATATAGTACTCCTAGCAAAATTGAAAGGATAAAAATAATTATTAATAATGATTTCACAACACTCAGCCAAGCTACTTTATTACTTTCTTCTACAGTTGAATATGAATAAAGGGTAAGTGATATAAGCATTATTATGGCAAAAATTTTACTTCCAATACTAGCCCAACTACTATCATAAATAGCCACATATCCGTCGTAAAATTCTTTTTTAATAGTTCCTCCTAAAGAGTAAATTGAACATAGTAATATTGATAGAACCGATATAAATTCTAGTCTTGAAGATTTATTTTTCACTACTTTTATCAACTTAATCAAAAAATAAATACTAAATATTACATATATGCTTCCTTTAAAAACAAATGATGTTTTGCCTAAAAAACCTGCTAATGCAGCAACAAATAATCCTTGATTTAAATAATCATTATTTTTAATCTTATTCACTTATATCACCTTCCATCTTATTAATTAATCAAATTTTTCAATGAATCAAAAAATATATCATTAAGAATCATTGATGGGTAGGTCCTCTAACTCCCCTTACAAGTGTATTTAATACTCCCTTAAGCCAGATTATTGCTATGTAACTGTGAATAAAGCTTATTTTGATAATATCACATTTACGTGTGTACTACTTTTTTTAGTTTATTAGCTACTTTAATTAGTATTATTATTTTTATATGAAAAAAAGAGCTGTATACTAACAGCTTCAAAACTTAATAATCATTATTACCTTTAGGTTAAAACATAAGTTTTATTAAATCTATTATCACTATTATAGAATTTTTTACGGAAATACTATATATAGCAATCCTATTATTGCCAAAACAATTAAAATAACTATAGAAATTGCCTTCATAAATTTTAACCATGATTCTTTATTATCTTCATCAATATTCATATATGAATGTACAAATAGTGATAAAATCATAATTATTATAAAAATTATATTTATTATATAGGAGAAACTATTCTTATAAATTACTATATAATTATTATTAAACTGTTCTTTAAAAGATCCTCCTAAAAAATATATTGAACATATCAACGCAGACAACATTGTAAAAATTTCTAACCTTGATGATTTTCTTTTAATTAATTTAACTAAATTAATTAAAAGATAAATACTAAATATAATGAACGATATCCTGAATGTGAAAGACGTTTTACCTAAAAAACTTGCAGTTGCAGCTACCAATAATCCTTGATTTAAGTAATTTTTCTTTTTATTCATAAGCATCACCTTATTTTATAGTCATATATTACACTAAAGTTTTTATTACATGTTATTTCTTCATTTGTTCTCCCACGTTTCAATTTATATTTATAATCCTTTTCCTTTTAATAAATAAAGTTTTATACTATTTTACCTTTTCACATAATCATCGTATCATCTCTATATAAGACTAGAAAATAAGAATAATAACAAAAATTCCGACAACTGTTCTTAAAATTAAAAAGGTGCTAAAAGCTCACGCATCGTCACTATAGCATACTTCCGTAGATATAATATTTTATTAAACCCTTTTTTATATTGGAATACTATACCACTATTTATTAAATAATAATAGTGTACTTAAACTTTATCGCTCAATGAAATAATTCCCTTATTTTTTATTGATAGGCTCATGAAAGTAGGTCTCCCTTCGGATTTTGATCCTATCAAATTTTTGATATAAAGTTTCTGTGGAATATATATAGCTATATATTTTGCTATATATCTATATAACTATATATAGTGTTTATGCGGCTTCAGGGCACTTTTGGGGTTAAGATTTTAATATTAATTGCCTTTTATGCATATAGTTTATTTATTCTGTGCACTTACATAAATCATCTTGAAGTAAAACTTATATTTCTTTTGCTTCACAATCTCCACTTAAATTGTCAACTCAGATCTGATAACAAAAAAATATATTTTACAGCTATCCTAATTGGAACAACAGTAAAATATATTTCTTCCATATCAGTTACTTATCAGTATATCTTATTTATAAAAATATCTTGACTGATTCATTAACAATCTACTTACTGTCCCTTCTGAATTTATAAACGATTCATTCCCATTCCTCTGCCAGCGCCATTTCCTCTATTACCAGTACCCATCATGTTGCCTCTTCCTTGACCTGGAGTAGTACAGTTTAAGGAATTCTCTTTAATATTTTCTTTTAATTGATTTCCTTCCTCTTCTGTAATTTTTCCATTAGCTACAGCTTCATCTATAGCTTTTGTTTTCTCATTTACCATGTATTCCTTAATTTCTTCGTCAGTCACTCCCTTTTCATTTAAAAGATCATGTAGAGTTTTGCCTGAACTTAATGCTGAAGAAATTTCTTCCTCTGAAACACCTTTGCTGTTTAAAAGATTTGTTAAGATGTCATTACCACGTAGGTTTGTAACTCTTCCTAACCCAGCTCCTGAACAGCTTTGAGTAGTAGGATTATTCTCTGATGGTGAAGTAGTTGTAGCCGCATATGCAGTTGAACCTACCCCAATTACAGATACTATTGATAAAGCTAATATAATATTTTTGATTTTCATAAAAAACACTCCTTTTAATTTGTTTATTTAGGTGAACCCTATAGTTTTATAATAAAGACATATTTTGAGTAAATTATGAGATAATTGTGATAGAATTGTGAAAGTTTAAGAATATCACTAGAATGTAACTATAAAAGGATGTATCTTTAGAAGTAAGCAGTAAAGGAGGAATCTTTATATGAATGGAAAAGTTCTTATAATTGAAGATGAAAAAAAGCTTGCTGAAGTTATGATGCTTTATTTGAAAAATGAAGGATATGATGTAGTGGTTATGAATGATGGTGAAAAAGGTGAAGAAGCCATTGACGAAGGAGATTATGATTTAATAATTTTAGATATAATGATGCCTAAAAAAGATGGTTGGTCACTTTTAAGAAAAATTAAAAATATAGGTGACACTCCAGTAATTATAACAACAGCTAGAGGGGAAGAAGAAGATAGAATATTTGGGTTAGAGCTTGGTGCAATTGATTATATGGTTAAGCCAATTAGTATGAAAGAGCTTATACTTAGGGCAAAACTTAGAATAAGAAAAGATGCCTTTGAAAAACAAGAAAGCTATAAATTCGAAGATATTGATATCTCAGAGGAGAAAAGAATAGTCACTGAAAATGGAAGTGAAATAACTTTAACTCCAAAAGAATTTGATCTTTTACTATTCCTATGTAAAAATCCAGAGCAGGTATTTAAAAGAGAGCAGCTTTTGCAAAAAGTTTGGGCTTATGATTTTATGGGAGATACCAGAACTGTGGATACTCATATAAAGAATTTGAGAGAAAAGATTGAATACTGTAATAAACATATAAAAACAGTATGGGGCGTGGGATATAAATTACAGATTAAAAGTGAATAATCGGAGGAAACATTATGGGAAAACTAACATTAAGACTCATAAGATACTTCAGTGGAATTATTGTTTTAGTAGTTATATTTTGTTTTTTAACCAGTAGTATTTTTTTATCATATTTTTATGTTAATATGCAGTATTCAGAGCTCAAAACAGCTTCAAATAAAATATATGAAGCAATTAAGTCTGGAAATCAGTATTCAGATATAGTATCAGAATATCAAATTTCTAGTGCAGTCCTTGTAAAAAATGGGGAGATAACTACCCTCTCCTCCTCAAAAATGGGCATGATGTCTATTATGAAAAACACTACTTTTGAGGATTTAAAGGAAAAAGGCAAATACACAAGTCCAATGAATCAAGATTTTCTATATTATAAAAATAGCACTGATATCGGAGATATAATTATTCTTCAAAATAATAAGTTTTCTACTGAGTATATGACGTCCACATATATAATTTTGTCTATCATATTTTTAGTTGCCTTAATTATTTCAATACCTGTTGTATCTGTTTTAGGCAAAAGAATTACTAGACCTATAATTAAGCTTCAAAAAGCAGCATTAGACATAACTCAAGGGAATTTTGATATTGACGTAGAGACAAACACTAAGGATGAAATTGAAGATTTATCTAATAGCCTTAAGATAATGGCAGATTCAATAGAAAAGAAAAATATTATGCAACGTGATTTTATTGCAAATGTATCTCATGATTTTAAAACACCTCTAAGTGTTATAAGGAATTATAGTGAAGCCATTTATGATGATATATTAGAAGAAAAAGATAAAAAGGAGTATCTAAAAGAAATAATAAAAGAAGTTGATAGGTTAAACCTGCTTGTAATGGATATATTACAGCTTTCAAAGCTACAAAAGGGAATAGATATATTAAAAAAAGAAAACATCAATTTAAGTGAATTTCTAAAGGATTTTGAAAACTCATTTAGGATTCATCTTCAAAATAAAAATCTTTCACTAAAAATAAGGTTACTAGAATCTGATATGGATATTTATGCTGATAGCAATTATTTATACAGGGTAATTTATAATTTTATAGATAATGCAATAAAATTTAGCTATGAAGGTTGCGATATAGTGCTAAGTGCAACTAAAGAACAAGATAATATAAGAATATCTGTAAAAGATTATGGCGAAGGCATTGATGAAAAGTATGCAGCTAATATTTGGGAAAGATATTACAAAAGTCAAAAAAGCGGTGGAATGGGTCTTGGCTTAGCTATATGCAGTGAGATTTTGAAACTTCATAACTTTGAATACGGAGTTATAAGTGAAAAAGGAAAATATACAGAGTTTTATTTTATTATACCAAAGATAAATATTATATAAAAAAGTACTGACTCCTATAAACAATTTTGGTTTTAACTATATAAAAATTAGGTTATAATTAACTAATAGAGGTTTAAAATAAACACTTGGAGGTGGTATATCTGCTTGAACAAATAAACTTAAACAAAGAACTTTTAGAAGAAATAATTGATATATGTAAAAGACATGACGAAATTGAAAAAGTAGTTTTATTTGGCTCTAGAGCAAGAGGAGATAATTCACCTAAAAGCGATATTGATTTGGCAATATATGCTAATTCTAACTTTTCAGATTTCATTGAAGATATGGAGAATAATACTAGAACTCTATTAGAATTTGATTTTTCAAATATGCGTACAGTCAATGTCGTCAACTTAGAACAATAGCACCAAAGAAATTTTATATGAATTTGAGATTAAGTAGTCAATTTAGT